>DASYNV010000192.1:0-2455 GCA_036008365.1 Steroidobacteraceae bacterium
TTCACCGTCGAGCTGTACGATGAGGATGCACCGCAGACCGTAGCCAACTTTCTGCGCTACGTGGACGAAGGCTTCTTTGACGGCACGATTTTTCATCGAATCGTGCCGGGCTTCGTGATCCAGGGCGGCGGACTGACCAGCGACTTCGCGCAGAAGAAAACCCATCCGCCGGTCAAGAACGAATCGGGCAACGGCGTGCGCAACGAGCGCGGCACCCTGTCGATGGCGCGCACCGATGAGATCCACAGCGCCACCTCACAGTTCTTCGTCAATCTGGCCGACAACGATTTTCTCGACCAGCGTCCGGGCCAGTACGGCTATGCCGTGTTCGGCCGCGTGTCCGAGGGCATGGACGTCATCGATCGCATCGCCGCGGTGCCCACGGGCCGGCGCAAGGGCTACAGCGATGCGCCGACGGAGGATGTGCTGATCAGCTCGGCCCGGCGTCTCGATAGCGTAAAATAGCGCGTGGCCAAGGCGCGGTCGCGACCGTGGCGACTCGGGCGCGCATTGTTCCTGACCGTGCTGAGCGTACTGCTGCTTGCGGGCTTAAGCGTGTTGGCGCTGCGCTGGTGGGCTCCACCAACGACCGCTTTCATGCTCGAGGCGCGCACCGAGGCAATCTCGCACGGCGAGCACGACTATCACACGCGCTACCAGTGGGTATCGCTCGAACAGATCGCGCCGCAGGCGGCGCTCGCGGTGATCGCCTCGGAGGATCAGCAGTTTCCGTTCCACGCCGGCTTCGATTTCAAGTCGATCCGCGAAGCGGTGCGGGCACACGAGCGCAGCGGCAGGAAATTGCGGGGCGCAAGCACGATCAGCCAGCAGGTGGCCAAGAATCTGTTTCTGTGGTCCGGCCACAGCTTCGTGCGCAAGGCGCTCGAGGCCATGTTCACGGTCATGATCGAGGCCGCGTGGCCGAAGGAGCGCATTCTCGAGATGTATCTGAACATCGCCGAGTTCGGTCGCGGAGTCTATGGTGTCGAGGCCGCGGCGCGCACCTTCTTCCACAAGGACGCTGCGCGGCTCAATAGCGGCGAAGCCGCGCTGCTCGCGGTGGTGCTGCCGAACCCGCGCCTGCTGCGGGTCGACGCGCCGTCGCAGTATGTGCTGACACAGCGCGACTGGACGCTGCACCAGATGGCGAATCTCGGCGGGCCGGCCTACCGCAACGTCATCGAGCCGCCCTAGACTACCGCATGGTCCAGAGCGCGCGGCAGTACCGCTACTACGACTTCTTGATGGCAGCCTACGTCTGCATCGTGCTGTGCGCGAACCTGATCGGGGCAGCCAAGAAATCCACGGTGCACCTGCCGCTGTTCGGCGAAGTGACATTCCTGGCCGGCGTGCTGTTCTTTCCGCTGTCCTACCTGTTCGGCGACATCCTCACCGAAGTGTACGGATACGCCCGCGATCGCCGCGTGGTCTGGGTCGGCTTCGCCGCGCTGGGCTTCGCCTCGATCATGGCCAGCGTGATCGTGGCGCTGCCCCCGACCGCCGACGGCGCCGAGGAGCAGCACGCCGTGGCGCGAATCTTTGGACAGACGCCGCGGATTGCCGGCGCATCGATCGTCGCCTTCTGGTGCGGCTCATTCGTCAACAGCTACGTCATGGCCAAGATGAAGCTCTGGACCGACGGCCGCTGGCTCTGGACGCGCACGGTGGGCTCGACGCTGTGCGGCGAGCTGGTCGATTCGGTGCTGTTCTACACGCTGGCCTTCTACGGTATTTGGGACACCGCGCAGCTGCAAGCCGTGACGCTGACGCAGTACGTGTTCAAGAGCGGATGGGAAATCATCATGACGCCGGTCACTTATCGCATCGTCGGCTTTCTCAAGCGTGCCGAGAACGAGGACTATTACGACCGCGGGACCAATTTCACGCCGTTCTCGCTCGAGACCTAGGAGCGGTCAGTTGAGCGACTGCGGCGACTCGGGGCCGGGACCGGCGCCGATCGCGAACAGCCGTTCCACATCGATGGCATCGAACTGGTAGGGCCGGCCGCAGAACTCGCAGGTGACGCTCACGGCACCCTGCTCGTCGAGAATGCCGCGCAGCTCCTCCACCCCGAGCGAGCGCAACACGCTGCGCACGCGCGCCGCGTCACAACGGCAGATGAACTTGACGGGCGCGCTCGCGTACAGCCGGCAATCGTGCTCGGCGCAGACCCGCTGCAGCACGTCCTCGGCGCTGCTGAGACGCAGCAACGGTCCGTCCAGCGCGGCGACCCGCGACGACAAGCTGTCCCAGACTTCCCGCGGAAGCACGCCCGCAGACTGACCCGGGGCGCTCGTCTGCGGCAGGTTCTGCAGCAACAGCCCGGCGCTGCGCTGGCTGTCGGCCGCGAGCGCGATGCGGGTCGGCAACTGCTCGGAGCTGGCGAAGTAGTTCTCGATGCAGGCGGCCAGCGTTCGGCCCTCGAGTGCGACGATGCCCTGGTGGCGCGCGGCCC
>DASYNV010000193.1:0-2773 GCA_036008365.1 Steroidobacteraceae bacterium
AGTCGTACGGCGCGTTCGGGCCCCAGAGCGTGTCGTTGCCCCAATCGCCGTCGAATGAGTACAGGATCGCCGAGCCCGCGCTGCTGGTCACACTGCGCAATTCGCCGACACTCTCGATCGCATCCACCACACGCAGCGCGATGCCGTTCGAGCGCTGCTCGTCGCGGCCCGGTTGATTGGAATAGGTGTTGAAGGTGTTGTAGATCGACCAGGCATCGTAGCCATTGTTGATATTGACGTGCATGAGCGTCAGATCCGCCTGCAGCGCAGCGCTGAATTGCCAGTGCAGCTTGCCGCGCAGCGTGCCTTCGTCGTAGCCGTTGGTGCTGTTCATGTCGTAGAACACATCGTGACGAAAGCCATCGCTCAGGTACTGCTGTGCGACCAGGCGCCAGCCGCCCTGGCCTCCGGCCAGCCCATCGCCGATGGCGATGCCGGCCGCACGCGTGCCGTAATCGGCGCCGGTCAGCTCGCCGTGCAAGTCGAACTGCGTGCCCGGATCCTCGGTCCGCACGCTGATCAAGCCCGCCAGCGCGTTGGCGCCGTAGGTTGTTCCCTGCGGTCCCCGCAGCACCTGGATCTGCTGCACGTCGAACAAGGTCGCGGGCATGCCGACACCGGAGAAATCGATGTCGTCGATCAGGAAACCCACCGACGGGTTCGGCGCACCCTGGTATTGCTCGACCTCGCCGATGCCCCGCAGCTGGAAGAATCGCGGCCGCGAAGTGCCGGCGGCCCAGTTCAGATCCGGAATCATGCCCAGCACATCCTCGAAGTGCTGCACACCCGCCTCGCGCAGCGTATGGCTGTCGAGCACGGTTACGCTTTGCGGCAGATCGGCGACGCTGGTCGGGCGCAGGCTCGCGGTCACGACGATTTCATCGAGCGTTTCGGAATCCGCATGCGCGAATGTCATCAGGCCCGACAGCGCGAGCAGCGCCAAGCATTGTCCGGGAAATCTCATGCACCTGCTCCCTACGCCGGTACTAGCCGGATCAGGTTCAACGGGTTCGCCGACTCAGCGGCATCTCAGGTCCCAAGCGGGACCACCCCAAGGTTTGCCGGCGGAACTATCAGGCAAGCGCACGCGCTTTGCAACCTGTCTAGAATGCCGGCGACTTCAGGATCACGAATGGGAGTGGAACATGGATATCGGGATCGAGATCAGTCTGTACCCGCTGCATCAGCAGTACCTACCGCCGATTGAGGATTTCATCGCGCGCATCAATCGCGGCGGCGCGCTCCGGGTGGTCACCAACAGCATGAGCACGCAGATATTCGGCGACTACGACGTGCTCATGCAGCGATTGCTGCCTGAGCTGCGCACCACTTTCGAACACAACGACAAGGCAGTGTTCGTCATGAAAGTTCTCGGACCACTCGCGACGTGATCGACGCGCTGCTGCGCGAGCTGTATGCCACCAGCGGCCTGGAAATGCTCGGGGTCGCATTCGGCCTGATCTATGTGCTGCTGATCTACCGGCGCAATCGCCTCGGCTGGATCGCCGGCGCCGCGAGCTCGATCGTCTATGTATACCTGGCGGCGCGCGCACGGCTGCCGATGCAATCGGGGCTGCAGGTCTATTACGTCGTCATGAGTGTCTACGGCTGGCGTAACTGGACCCGGGCGCAGCGGGAAGAGGCGGGCGGTATCGGCCGCTGGCCATTGGCTCACCACGCGCTGGCGGTACTTGCGATTCTGTTGCTGAGTGCCGTGACGGCGCAGTTGCTGCGGCGTGAAACTCATGCGGCGTGGCCGTTCCTCGATTCCATGACCACCTGGATCAGCCTGTTCGCGACCTGGCTGCTGGCGCGGCTCAAGCTCGAGAACTGGCTGTACTGGATTGGGGCTGACTCGGTGACGGCCTATATGTTCGGATCGCAGGGCTACCCGTTCACCTCGGCGCTGTTCGTGACTTACATGTTCATCGCCGTGTTCGGCTTTCGCGCGTGGCTGCACCGCTACCATCGCCAGCGCGCCTGATGGCACCGCCCGCCTGGGCACTGGCGCGTGTGCCGGGTCTCGCAGGCGGCGAGCGGCCGCTGGCGCTCGCACGCCTCGCCGGCGGCAGCGTCAATGAGGTGTTTCGCATCGACAGCCGCCTCGGCTCATTCGTGCTGCGGCTCAACGGTGCGGCGTGGCGGCGGCCGGGAGTCGATCGTGTCCGCGAGCTGGCCTTGCATCGCACCGCCGCAGCGGCTGGAGTGGCGCCGCCGATCATCGATGCCGATGCGTCGGCCGACGGACTGCTGATCACCGCGTACCAGCCGGGCCGGCTCTGGCGCGCGGTGGACTACGAGGACGCCGCGGCACTGCACCGGCTGGGTGAGCGGCTGCGGGTACTGCATGCGCTGCCGGTGCCCGATGTGGCGGCGTTCGATCCCTGGTCGATCGCGCAGCAGTACCTGCAGCAGATCGAATCCCTGGATCGGGCAGCGCCGCCCCCTGAACCGCTGGCGCGCCTCGGGCGAAGCTGCGAGGCGCTGCGCCGCAATCCCGCGACCGCCTGCATCGCGCATGGCGATCTGGCCGAAACCAATCTGCTCGACGGCGAACGTCTGTGGCTACTGGACTGGGAATATGCGCAGCGCAGCGACGCCCTGATGGATGTCGCCTGCGTGCTCGCGTACTACCCGGGCGCGCAGCGCTACACCGCCGAGCTCGCTGCGGCGGCCGGCATGCGGCTCGAGACGGTACACGAGGCGCTGGCGCCGCGGATCCATGTCTACCAGGGGTTGAGCTGGCTGTGGCACCTGGCACGGGGAGAGGGGG
>DASYNV010000194.1:0-3645 GCA_036008365.1 Steroidobacteraceae bacterium
CTCTACGAGCACTGCGTGCTCACGCAGAGCGTCGTGTGGGGCATCGATGCCTTTGATCAGTGGGGCGTGGAGCTCGGCAAGAAGCTCACCGAGCAGCTGGCGCCGGCAGTGCAGGACCCGCGCGGCGGCCATCCCGCGCCCACCGTGGTGATGCAGCTGCTCGCCCGCGTGGAGAAGTGGCGGCGCTGAGCGCGGCTGCGCGGTGAACCCGTGCCGGCGCGTATGGTCCGACGACGGGGCGTCTGGTTGCGCCGCGCGTCGGTAAAGCACCGCTACATGAATCTGCGAGCTTCAGTACAATCGCCCCTTCGCGCGCGGGGGCGGTCGGCTGCACGGCTCGACTGCGCGGGCTAAGACTAACGGATTAAAGGTTTGTAATGCGCTTGATGCAACGCCTGGCAGGGCTGCTGGTCCTGTTCGCTCTGTCGGCTGCTGTCCTGATATCCGTCGATCCGGCGTTCGGCCAGACCAGCAGCTCCCCCGTGGAGCAGCTCATGCAGGGGCTGGGTCCCGACCAGCTTCAGTCGCTCACCCAGCAGCTCGGCGTCGGCGGCGCGGGCGCTCAGAACGCCACGACCATCCGTCCGCAGCCGTACAGCGAAGAGCAGCAGGACATGATGCTGCGGCAGCAGCGTGACATGCTGATCGAGGCGCAGCGACAGCGGACCGAAGCGCAGCGCCTGAGCCCGTTCCTGCAGGCCGAGGATTGGGTCGTAGTGACCGTCGACTACAATCCGCTACCCGCCGGCAATCCCGCGCCGCCACCACCATCTGCTGCGGTGCAGGCTGCATTGGGCGGCGCAACCGGCCAACAGCAGAACATTCTCAGCAGCCTCCCGCCCGGTGTTCCCGGAGCGAACCAGGCCGCTCTCGCCGGGGCCAGTGGTGCCGTCGGCGGAGCGGGCGCAGCCGCGGCAGGCGCCGCCAACGCGCAGAACGCGGCGCTGGCGGCCGCCACCGCTGCGGCGATGGCGCCGAGCCCCGCCCAGGGCGTCAACGCCGGCGGCTATACACCGCTGCCACCGAGCTGCGCCGGTCAGCCGAACTGCGACCCCACACAGCCGACACGGCCCGAGCTGACAGACGAGGAGAAGCAGCGCCGCCAGGCACTGATCGATCTGATCCGCTCGAAGAACCCCTATCAGCTCTCACGCGACGGCATGCTCGCCTTGCCGGGCTTCCCTCCGATCCCGCTGGCCGGCCTCACTGAACAACTCGCGACGCTGCGCCTGGGGGTCGAGCCGGTGCTGCGCGATCTTTACATACGGCTCACGAAGCTGCCCCTGACTCGCACCGGTGCGACCGCGCTGAAGCCATTCGGTTACGACCTGTTCGACCATCCGATCTCCACGTTCGCTCCGACCACCAACGTACCCGTTCCGGCGGGCTACATCATCGGGCCGGGCGATGAGCTGGACGTGCAGCTCTACGGGGGGAACAAGAACATGACTCACAAGCTCGTCGTCGGCCGTGATGGCCTGGTGAGCTTTCCGGATCTGGGGCCCATCAGTGTCGGCGGCCAGACATTCGGCAGCGCCAAGGAGATGCTCGAGGCGCGGGTCGCACGGCAGATGGTCGGCGTGCATGCCAGCGTGACGATGGGCGACACGCGCAGCATCCGGGTGTTCGTGCTCGGGGATGCCAAGTTCTCCGGCTCGTACACCATCAGCGGGCTCGCGACCATCACCTCGGCGCTGTTCGCGGCGGGCGGCGTGCAACCGATCGGCTCGCTGCGCAATATCGAGTTGAAGCGCCACGGCGAGCTCATCCGCCGCCTGGACCTCTACGACATGCTGATCCGCGGCGACACCACCGACGATGCGCGGCTGCAGCCGGATGACGTGATCTTCATTCCGCCGATCGGGCCCACTGTCAGCGTCGACGGCGAAGTGCATCGGCCGGCGATCTACGAAATCCGCAACGAGACCTCGGTCGCCGATGTCGTGCAGCTCGCGGGCGGCCTCACCGCCGAGGCTGATACCGGCAAGCTGGCGCTCACCCGCATCAATGACAATCTGCAACGCGTCGTGCTGCAGGTCGACCTGACCAGCGCGGCAGGCCGGGCTGAAGCGGTGCGCAACGGCGATAGCGTGCGCATCACCCGCCTGCGGCCCACGCTCGATGCGGGAATCGTCGTGCAGGGCTATGTTTATGCGCCGGGCGCCTACGCCTATCGCGACGGGATGCACCTCTCGGATGTGCTGCGGTCGGTGGACGACCTGAGACCCAATGCCGACCTGCACTACATTCTCATCCGCCGCGAGCTGCCGCCCGATCGGCGCATCGCGGTGCTGTCCGCCGACCTCACCGCCGCGCTGCAGGCGCCGGGGTCGACGGCCGATCCGCCACTCATGCCGCGCGACCGGCTCACGGTCTTCGATATGCAGTCGAGCCGCGAGGGGGTCGTGCGGGCGCTGCTCGAGGACCTGAAGTTGCAGTCGAACATCGGGCGCCCCGATGAGGTCGTGCGCATCGACGGACGCGCCAACGTCCCGGGGCAATATCCTTACGAGAACGGCATGACGGTGCGCGATCTGATCAGAGCCGGTGGGGGCTTGAGCGATGCCGCCTACGGCGGCACTGCCGAACTTACCCGCTATCAGGTGGTAGACGGTGAGTCGCGCCGTACCGAGCTCATCCAGGTCGACCTGGCGTCTGTGCTGCGCGGCGACCCGGCCGCCAACCTGCACCTCGAGCCCTTTGACACGCTGAGCGTCAAGGAAATCCAGGCGTGGACCGAGCAGGCGCAGATCACGCTGCGCGGACAGCTGAAATTCCCCGGCCGCTATTCCATCAAGCCCGGCGAGACGTTGAAGTCGGTGTTGCTGCGCGCCGGCGGACTCACACAGTACGCATTTGCGCGCGGCAGCGTGTTCACCCGCCGCGAGCTGCGCGATCGGGAGCAGAAGGAGCTGGACATGCTGGCGGTGCGTATGCAGAACGACATCGCCTTCGTGGCGCTGCAGGGCACGGTGGCGAACCAGGCGGGAGCCGCCTCGGCACTCACCGTCGGTCAGTCGCTCCTGGGTCAGCTGCGCGGGGCCAAGGCCGTGGGCCGGCTGGTGATCAACATGCCGGTCCTGTTGCGCTCCCCCATAGGTTCACCGTACGACGTAGTGCTGCGTGACGGCGACGAGCTCATCGTACCGAGGATGGAGCAGGAAATAACGGTGATCGGCGAGGTGCAGACCGTGACCTCGCACCTGTACCGCCCGGGACTGGCGCGCGACGATTACATCGCCATGAGCGGCGGCCCGACTGCGCGTGCCGACCGGGGTCGCATCTATGTCGTGCGCGCGGACGGCAGCGTCGTCCCGGTCGGTTCAGCCGCCTGGTTCCGCAGCGCTGCCAATACCGAGATGCAGCCGGGGGACACCGTGGTCGTGCCGCTCAACGCCGAGCACATACCGCCGTTGCCGCTGTGGCAGGCGGTGACGCAGATCATGTACAACCTGGCGATCGCAGTACTGGCCATACACAATTTCTAAAGGCTCGGTCGAGCAGCGGTACATGTTGCGATTCGCACTGGTCGGTTGTGGACGGATTGCAAAGCGGCACGCCGAGCTGCTCGGTAGCGGCCGGATCGACCACGCGCAGCTGGCTGCGGTGTGTGATGTCGTGCGGGCCAAGGCGCAAGGTGTCGGC
>DASYNV010000195.1:0-2370 GCA_036008365.1 Steroidobacteraceae bacterium
GATGCAGCGGCCGCACAGCTCCGGATGCTCGCCCGATGCGCCGACTTCGGGCCGATGCTGCCAGCAGCGCACGCACTTGGGGTCGGGCGATACGCTGACCCGAATCCAGACACCGCCACTCTCGAATCCCGTGGCGGACACCGCATCTGACGGATGAGGTTCGTCCGGTGCGTGCACCACGGCCGCTGAAGTGATCATGAAGAATCGCAGCTCCTCGCCGAGCGAACTGAGCTGACGATACTGAGCCGGCGTGCTGCACCAGACCTCGAGGGCGGAATCGAGCGGTGCGCCGATGCGGCCGGCGACTCGCAGCCGTTCGAGTTCGCGCGCCGCCGCGGCGCGCAGGGCCACGAGCGCCGTCCAATCGATGTCATCGGCCGGTAGCCGCGGCAGTTCGTGCCAGGTCGTCAGGAATACCGATGCGGCACGGGGTCCGCGCAGATGCCGCCACATTTCCTCGGCCGTGAACGACAGGATCGGCGCCAGCCAGCGCACGACGCTCTCGGCGATGTGCCACATCGCGGTCTGCGCCGAACGGCGCGCGGTGCTCGCGGCCGGCAGCGTGTAAAGGCGGTCCTTCAGAATATCGAGATACAGCCCGCCGAGATCGACCACGCAGAAGTTGTGGACCTTTTGGTAGATCAGGTGAAACGCGTAGTCGCGATAAGCCTGCGCGATTTCCTGCTGCAGCGCCTGCGTGCGGGCGATGGCCCAGCGATCGAGCGCCACGAGCGCGCTCGCCGGCAACGCCTGTTGCGGCTCGAAGTCGTGCAGGTTGCCGAGCAGGAAGCGCACCGTGTTGCGCATGCGGCGATACGAATCGCTCAAGCGCTTGAGAATCTCCTGCGACAGGCTCATCTCGTTCGCATAATCGGTGGCGGCGACCCAGAGTCGCAACATGTCCGCGCCGAGGGTCTTCCAGATGTCCTGCGGCTCGATGCCGTTGCCGAGCGACTTGGACATCTTGCGGCCCTTCTCGTCGACCGTGAAGCCGTGCGTGAGCACGCCGCGATACGGCGCGCGCTCGTACAGCGCCTCGGACATCAGCAAGGAACTGTGAAACCAGCCGCGATGCTGATCCGAGCCTTCCAGATAGAGGTCCACCGGTGCCCGAAAGTCCGCGCGTGTGGCCGGCACGCATTCGAACGACAGGCCCGAGTCGGCCCACACATCCATAACGTCGGTGAGCTTGTCGTATTGCGCGACCTCCTCGCCCAGCAGTTCTGCGGGATCGAGCGCAAACCAGGCATCGATGCCGTGCAGCTCGACGCGACTCGCGACTTCGAGCAGCAGCTCCTGCGTGCGCGGATGCAGCGCGGAGGTCTGCTTGTGCACGAACAGCGCCAGCGGAACCCCCCAGGTGCGTTGACGCGAGATACACCAGTCGGGTCGGGTCGCGATCATGGCGGTGATGCGCTGTTCACCCCACGCGGGCGTCCACCGAACCTGCTTGATGTCGCGCAGCGTGTTCGATCGCAGTCCGCGCTGATCCATGCTGATGAACCACTGCGGCGTGGCACGGAAAATCAGCGGCGTCTTATGGCGCCAGCAGTGCGGGTAGCTGTGCAGCAGCGGCTCCTGGCGCAGCAGCGCACCGCGGCGCTCGAGCTCCTGCACCACGACGGCATTCGCGTCATCGACCCTGAGCCCCGCGACGAGCGGTGTGCCCGCGATGAATCGTCCATCCGGCCCCACCGGATTGACCACGGGCAGTCCGTAACTCGACGCAACCACGTAGTCTTCCTGCCCATGTGCCGGTGCGGTATGCACGGCACCGGTGCCGGCATCGAGCGTGACGTGCTCCCCCAGGATCACAGGCACCTGCCGGTCGAGCCATGGGTGCTGCAGCTTCAGGCCTTCGAGCGCGCGCCCCGGAAAGCTGCCGAGCGTCTGCGGCGCGGTGAGCAGGTAGCGGCGTAAGCAGGCGTCGGCGAGATCGGCGGCGAGCACCAGCACCTCGCGCTCACCGCCGCGCTCGACTGCCAGCGCCACGTAAGTGAATTCATCGCGCAGCGTCACGGCTTCATCCGCCGGCAAGGTCCAGGGCGTGGTGGTCCAGATCACGACCGCGACCGCGCCGCCGAGCTGATGCACATCGATGTGGGTGCGATGGGCAAAGTCGGCCACGTCGACCACGCGGAACTCGACGTCGATGGCGATCGACGTCCGGTCCTCGTACTCGACTTCGGCCTCGGCCAGAGCCGAGCGGCAGTCGAGGCACCAGTGCACCGGCTTGGCGCCGCGATACAGGTGGCCGTTGCGAATGATCTTGCCGATCGCCCGGATTTGCTGCGCCTCGTAACCCGGCGCCATGGTCAGATAGGGACGCTCCCAGTCGCCGAAGATTCCGAGACGCTTGAACCCGGTGCG
>DASYNV010000196.1:0-1592 GCA_036008365.1 Steroidobacteraceae bacterium
ATTCCGACAGTGGATATCCATGAAGAGCAGGACAAGTTCGTCGTGCGCGCGGATCTGCCGGGCGTCTCGCCTGCGGATATCAGCATCACGGCCGAGAACCGGGTGCTGACCCTGCGTGGCCAGAGGCAGTTCGAGCGCAGCGAGAACCAGAAGGGTTTCGAGCGCCTCGAGCGCGTCGAAGGCTCGTTCCTGCGCCGTTTCACGCTGCCGAACAATGTTCAGGACGATCAGATCAAGGCCCGCCACGTCAACGGCGTACTTGAGGTGACCATCCCGAAGACCCCGACGCCGGAGCCGCGTCGCGTCAGCGTCGAGACGCACTGAGCTGAAACTCTGCCGGCGGCGCAGCGCCGCCATGGACTTTAGGACCGGTATCGCGCTTTACTGCGGCGTATGCAGTCTGGCGCGATATCGGCCCCGTCCGCTTTATCGCCTGCTTTTGCACGCGGGCCGCTGACAATTGGCGTCACTGGCGGCACCGGCTTCGTCGGCCGGGAGCTAATCACGCGTCTGGCTGGCGCCGGCCACTCGGTACGCGTCGCTACGCGGAGCGCCTCGCGGGCCGATGCGCTGCTGCCGTTGTCGAGCGTCGAGATCTTCGTCGGCGATGTCTACGACTCCGACTTCCTGCGGCGTACCTTCGACGGCTGCGATGTCGTCATCCACCTGATCGGTATTCTCAACGAGCGCGGCTTCGGCGGCGCCGGCTTCCGGCGCGCCCACGTCGAATCCACCGCCGCGCTGCTGCGAGCCATGCGCCAGTCGCACACTCGCCGCCTGCTGCACATGAGCGCGCTCAATGCCGATGCCGAGCGCGGCCGCAGCCATTACCTACGCACCAAGGGCCAGGCCGAGCAGTTGGTGCGCGCGGAGAGCTCGCTGCAATGGACCATCTTTCGTCCCTCGGTGATCTTCGGCGCCGATGATTCGCTGACCATGCGCTTCGCCGCGCTGCTGCGCCTGTCCGCGGGATGGATCCCGCTGGCGCGCCCCGGAGCGCGCTTTGCACCGATCTATGTCGGCGATGTGGCAATGGCGTTCGTGCGGGCACTCAATGATGGCTCGGCCGTCGGCTCGACCTACGAGCTTTGCGGACCCACAGTGATGACCTTGGCGCAGATCGTGCGCCAGACCGCCGAGGCCGCTGGGCTGCCCTGCCGTGTGCTTTCACTCCCGGACGCGGTCGCGTGGCTGCAGGGGGCCTTGATGGGACTCGTGCCCGGGAAACCGTTTTCGCTCGACAACTACCGCTCACTGCTCACCGACAGCCTGTGCCGGGAAAATGGCTGTGAACGGCTTGGCATCCGCCCGGGCAGTTTCAAGGCGTGGGTGCCGCGGTGGCTGTCGCAGCCGGTTGCCGGCACAGGGCACGGCGTGCGCTCCGATCGCGTTTGAGTTTGCGTACCGCGGCGTAGAAGGCCGGCAGCTCTCCGGCGTTGCGCTCGAGCAGCCGCTGAAATCCGGGTACGCAATCCGAGTAGGTCGCGATCGATGCCAGGTGCGCGTTGTTGAGCCCGACATCGATCCAGGCGTCGTAACCGCTGCGCCGCTTGAGCTGCTGCTCGAGCGCGCGCACATGGTCGGCGGTCGCG
>DASYNV010000197.1:0-4651 GCA_036008365.1 Steroidobacteraceae bacterium
GCTCAGAAACGGGATAATCCAGTAGCAGCCCAGGGCCCCTTCATGTAGGTGTCATCCGATCCCGCGCCGCGAAGAATACATCTTTACTTCGGTACCACGGTGATCGTACTTTCGCACCATGAGCGCGACGGGCTTGCAACATCTGCGGACGGCAATGAGCTCGCGTAACCTATCGGTGCTGCTGGTTGAGGATTCACGCGTGCTGGCTGAACGGCTACGCGAAACGCTGCTCAGCCTTCCCGGAGTGCAGTTGGCCGGTACCGTGGACAGCGAAGCCGATGCAGTGGCGGTGCTGCAGCGGCAACCCGTGGATGTGGTGCTGCTCGATCTTCACTTGCGCCAGGGCACGGGATTCGGCGTGCTGCGCGCCATCCCGACCGATCAGGCCAGGAAAACCGTGGTCATCGTCCTCACCAACTACGATCTGGCCGAGTATCGGCGCGCCGCCGCGGCGCTCGGTGCGCGCCACTTCCTCGATAAGATGCGGGACTTCGACCGCCTGCCGATGCTGCTGCAGCAGATCGGCGACGATCTTTCCGGGCCGCCGGGTGGCGAAAAGCTCAACTAGCTCAATTAGAGGTTGAATCGCCGCGCTGCGCCGCAGTGACGCTCAAGCGGCGCCGTGCTCGTGCGCCGCCAGCCGTGGCGGGGACGGCGCAGGTGTGGGCAGCGACGGGGTCTGCTGCGGCCGGAGAATCAATGCCAGCGGCAGCCGCGCACGCAATCGCGTGCCGCTCGGTGTCATCGGCTCGATCTCGAGGTTACCGCCAAAACTGCGCACGCGATGACGCATGGTCGCGAGACCATGTGATCCGATCGCATCGCGCCGATCGGTTGCGATGCCGATCCCGTTGTCGGTCACGACCACGGTCAACTCGACGTCCGACATCGCGAGCTGCACCGTCACGTCGCTGGCATGCGCGTGTTTGACGATATTCGTGAGCGCCTCCTGCACCAGGCGGAACACCGTGATGGCGGCATCGTCGGCCAACAGCGGTTCGATCTCCGGATAGGATTCGGTGCAGTGCAAACCGGCGCCAGTGCAGATCTCCTCGGTGATCCAGCGCACCGCCGGTAGCAGGCCCATGTTGTCCAGCAACGTCGGCCGCAGGCTCTCGACGATTCGCCGCTTGAAGTCGACGCCGTCGTCGAGCACTTTCAGGACCCGCATCCAACGGCTCTGGATGTCCGGGTCGAGCGCGCTGGGCGAACGCTTCTGCAGCCACGAAACGTCCATTTTCACCGCAATCAACAATCCCCCAAGCTCATCGTGCAGTTCGCGCGCCAGCGACGCCTTCTCCTTTTCCGACAGTTGCTGCAAGTGGCTCGAGAGCGCCGACAGTTCCGAGGTGCGCTGCCGCACGCGTCGCTCGAGCTCCTCATTCTCGTTCGCCAGCTGTTCCGTGAGCTCAGCGCGCCGCCGCGCCTGACGCGCGAGCAGCGAGGCGGACACGATCAACAGGATTATGTTGAGCAATACCACGCCGCTCATGAGGGCACGCGACACCCAGCGCAGCCGCTCGGCGCGCGCGATCTCGGCGGTGACTTCGTTGCGCTCGGCGTCCCGCAGCGCGGCGGCTGCCGCGCGGATCTCATTGGTGGTGCTGCTGCTGAGTCCGGTCCGAACCAGATCCGTGGCCTGCTCGGGTCCACGTGTGCTGTACAACTCGAGCGAGGCACTCAGTTCCGCCAGCTTGGCGCCGATCAGCACGCGCAGATGCCGCAGCGTGTTGCGCTGCTCCATGCTCGCCAGTTGCCGATGGTCGAAATCGCGGACCAGATTGCCGTATTGATCGAGCGTCGGCTCGATGCGGTCGCGCGCACTTTCATAGGGCTGAAGGTATTTGCGATCCCCCGTGAGCAGGTAGCCGCGCTGGCCGGCTTCGGACTGCGACAGTTGCTCGAGCATTTCGGACAGCAAGATCTGCCGCGTCTGCGACAGCCCGATGCGCCCGTCGATTTCCTTCTGGCCGCTCTGGGCAATCTCGGCAATGATCACCAGCGCCGCCAGCAGCACGAAGGCGAGCGACAGCGCGATGGCACGAGAGAATTGGCGGGAAAGATTCATGACGTTGCTGCTGTGAGGCTCATCCTACATCGCTTGCGGCGCCGCGCGGACAATATAGCCCACTCCGCAATGGCATGCTCGCGGTGCTGACAGTGGCAACGGCACTGCCGGGAGAACAGAAATGCTCTGCCAAGCAGCGCATTCCCTGGTGCAGTACCAATGAATTGAACCCATGCGGAGAACGTAATCATGAGCGCGAACGCGAACGACACAGTCGATAGTCTTCATCGTGCCGGCAAGGAAGCCGCAGGCGATCTCCGGCGCCGCGCCGGCAATGTGCGCGACTACGCAGGCGACGAACTGCGGGCATTTCTCGCCGACGTCGAGGATCTGGTGAAGCGAGTGGGCAATGTATCGGACGCCGATGTCGCGCGTGCACGCGCCAAAGTGGTTGGCGCGCTGGGCGACGTACGGCGCCTCGCCAACGATACCTCGGACTCGTTGCGTGACCGGGCGCGCGCCGCCGCGGAACAGGCGGATGAATACGTGCGCGAGCGGCCGTGGCAATCAATCGGTTTGGCTGCGGCCATCGGGCTGATCGTCGGGGTCGGCGTCACCGCCGTTTCGTCCCGCCGTTAGCTCGCGACCCGTGACCCAGTGACCGTACGTGTTCGACGCGCTGCTTCGACTGATCCCGGCGCTGCTGCGGCATGTCGTTGCGTACGGCGACCTGTTTGCCGATGAAGCAGTGGAGGCCGTGCGCGGCGTGCGCCGGCAGCTGCTCGGACTGGCGGTGCTGCTGACGGCCGGCGGGGTCGCGGGGCTGATGGCTTGTGTTTGGGTGATCGCAGCGACTTGGGATGGGCCGCATCGGTTGCAGGCCATCGGCTCGCTATGCATCGGCTTCGTGCTGATCGCACTGGGCGGAGCCTGGTATGCCAGCAGCGCCGAGCGCCCCGGACAACCGCGTCCGTTCGAGCGTCTGCACGCCGAATGGCGCGAAGACCTCGGGCAGCTCGCCGCCCTCTACCCCTCATTGGATGGCATCGATCAGCCCCTGTCGGCGCCAAGGTCGGATCCGCATGTCGACTGACACCCGCGAGGAATCGATCGCGCGAACACGCGACCGCCTGAGACGGACTCGCGCCGACGTGGTCGCATCGCTGAACATCCTCAAGCGCCGTCATTCGCCCGGGCCAGATGAGTTTCCGCGCAGCGCCATCATGCGCGCTGCGATCGGGCACAATGGCCGGCTGGTATTGGGGGGGGCGGCGCTCATGCTGGCGCTGCTGCGGCCGGGACTGTTGCCGATCGCCGCCCGCGTGGCGCGCTTCGCGCCGTTGATTCCGGTGCTCCGCAATCTTCTAAATCGCTACTTGGCGCGCAGAAATTAGGCACGAGAGGGAGTAATAGTTCTCAAATGACCTGTCGATCGGGGAGGGCCGCCATGTCTGCCAATCTATTCAGTGCTGAGCTGGACGGCTTTTATCCGTTCTTAAGTGAAGTCGCGCAGATGCGCCGCCGGGCGCGGCGCCTCATCGAGCAAGCCCTAGGCGCGGCCACCGAACATTCGACCGCGCATCCAACGGTATTGCAGCTTCTCAACGAGGCGCTCACCACCGAGCTGGTGTGTGTATCGCGCTACCGCAATCACTCGATGCTGGCCGGCGGTGCGCTCGCCGAGTCGGTTCGGGCTGAGTTCCTCAAGTACGCGCAGGAAGAGCAGGGTCATGCCGAGCAGCTGGCCAAACGCATCCTGCAACTGGGCGGGGAGCCGAATCTGCAGGCGCCCGTGGCCTCATCCGCGCCGGCCGCCAGCCCCGCCGATGAAATCGAGGCCGAGGCACTCGCGGATCTGCTCGAAGAGGACCTGATCGCCGAGCGGATCGCGATCGAGAGTTATCGCGAGATCGTTCAGTTCGTGGGCGCCAGCGATACGCGCACACGGCAGCTGCTGGAAGCCATTCTCGCGGTCGAAATCACGCACGCCCAGGAACTTGCGGCGATGCGCTCGGAGATGCTGCGTCGGGATCGGCTCGGCGGTACTACCAGCACCACACTGCCAAGGCTCGAGCTCCAATGCGCCTGAGCCTGCGTCATTAAGTTAAGGGCGCAGACCCAGGTCCATCGATCATTCCTTCGGTTGCCCGGGATACATCGCCCGGACATCGCCGGGATTGTCGCCCTTCGAGCGGCTCTCCCCGCTCTCCTCTGCCAATGCCAGCTCGCGCGCCTCCTTGGCGGACTTTGGAGCGGCGCGCTCCGCCAGCTGCTCGACATCGGACTTATCGAGGAAGTTCTTGACCTCCTTGCGGTAACGGCGCGAGGCGTCGTAGTCGCCCTCGCCCTGAACCTTTCCCTGCTCAGCGGGCGGGGCCGTCGGGGCCGGGCGGTCCCCCTGATTCTGGATCTTCTGACTCATGGAGCTTCTCCGCAGAATGATGGCTGGTGCGAGTCAGGATAGGCCGCCGCGAGCGGCGGCGATCTACCCCGCCGACCTATATCGCGGTCAGCGCGCGCCGACCGGCGTGGGCCGGGCGCTCACCGCGGTGGTGCGCCCCAGGGCCCGATTGCGCCGTTGCGGGTCAACGGCCCTGTACCGCGTTGCGCTCTGACGCCGCGCACAGCCCCCATGGGGCGACT
>DASYNV010000198.1:0-5097 GCA_036008365.1 Steroidobacteraceae bacterium
GCTGCTTTCTTTTTATCTCTACTACGGCGCGCACTGGCGTCCGGCAGGCCAGACCAATCACGGCACACTGATCCAGCCGTCGCGGCCGCTGCCGACCACGGGCACGGCGGCGATGTTGCGCGGCAAGTGGTCGCTGGTCTATGTCGGCGCGGGCAACTGCGACGCCGACTGCCGCAGCACCCTGTACTTCATTCGCCAGACTCACCTCGGGCTGGCGCAGCTGATGCCGCGCGTGCAGCAGGTTTTCCTGGTGACCACGGCCTGCTGCGACGACGCCTACATCGAGCGCGAGCATCCGCAATTGATCACGGTGAATCTCGACAGTCCCGACGACGCTCAGGCGGCGGCGCTGCTGGCGCAATTCCCGGCCGATCATCGCGCCTACAGCGTGTTCGTCATCGATCCGAAGGGCAATCTCATGATGCGCTACGATGCGCACGCGACTCCCAAAGGGCTGCACGACGATCTCCAGAAGCTGTTGAGTCTCTCGCACATCGGCTAGCCCCTTCTTATGTTTACCTCGCACGCCGGGCCGCTGCGCGCCCTTGCCTTGAGCACTTGTTTGCTGTGCCTGGGCGTGGTCGTGCTCGGCGCCTATGTGCGGCTCAACGATGCCGGACTTGGCTGTCCGGATTGGCCCGGCTGCTACGGGCATTTGTCACCGATCGGCGCCGCGGCGGACGTCGGCCAGGACGGTGCCACCGCCGCCGTCGCGCAGCAGAGCGGACGGCCGCTCGTGCTCGGCAAGGCCTGGCGCGAGATGGTGCATCGCTATGCGGCCGCTACGCTGGTGCTGCTGATTCTGCTGCTCGCCGGATTATCGCTGGCCTGGCGGCGCCAGCGCCTGGTGCCGCTGACCCTGAGCCTCGCGCTGCCCGCGATCGTGATCGTGCAGGCGGCTCTTGGCATGCTGACCGTGACCTGGCGACTCAAGCCTGCGATCGTGACCACGCACCTGTTGCTCGGCCTGACGACGCTGTCACTGCTGTGGTGGCTGGTGCTCGGGTTGCTGCGCGTGCGTCGTATTCCGCCGCGCCGGTTTTCTATGCCCGCGATCGACCTGCCTGGCCCCAAGCTGCGGCTGGCGCGCGCTCTGGCGGTGTTCGGATTAGGGGTGCTGGTGCTGCAGATCGCGCTCGGTGGCTGGACCAGCAGCAACTATGCGGCTCTGGCCTGCCCGGATGTTCCCACCTGCCAGGGAAGCTGGTGGCCGGCGGCGGATTTTCACGCCGGCTTCCAGCCTGCGCGCGACATTTCCATCAATGAAGGCCGCGGCTTCGCCTCGCTGGCGCTGGTCGCGATCCAGCTCACCCATCGCATGGGCGCTGCGCTGCTGACTGCGGCGCTGCTGGTGGCTGCGCTGGCGGCGTTCCGGGCACGGGTCCGTGGCGCGGCCCTATTGGCCGCGACCGCCGTGCTCGCGGCGCTGGTGCTGCAGCTGTCCATTGGTATCGGTATGGTCCTGCGCGGCTTTCCACTCGAGCTTGCGACCGCTCACAATGCGGGCGCCGCCCTGTTATTGTTGGCGGCCCTGGGGCTGAACCATGCCCTGTATGCTGTCGCATCATGAGCCGGACTGACGCCCGAACCTTAGGCACGCACGCCACCTGGCGCGACTATCTCGAGCTGACCAAGCCGCGCGTCGTGGCGCTGATCGTGCTGACGGCAATCATCGGGACGCTGCTCGCGACGCCGGGGCTGCCGCCGCTCGATGCGCTGGTGTTCGGCAATCTCGGTATTGCGCTGGCGGCGGCAGCCGCCGCCGCCGTGAACCACGCGCTCGACCGGCAGCTCGATGCCCGCATGGGACGCACGCGTAACCGGCCGCTGCCCTCGGGCCACCTGTCGCTGACGCAGGCACTGCGCTTCGCGCTGGTGCTCGGCGTGGCTTCGATGAGCATCCTGGTCGCTTTCGTGAACGTACTGACCGCGGTGCTGACCTTTGCTTCGCTGATTGTCTATGCGGTGGTCTATACGGTCTGGCTCAAGCATGCGACGCCGCAGAACATCGTGATCGGTGGCGCTGCCGGCGCTGCGCCCCCGGTTCTGGGCTGGGTCGCGGTCACCAATCACGTCAGCGCGCAGGCGCTGCTGCTGTTCCTGATCATCTTCGCCTGGACGCCGCCGCACTTCTGGGCGCTCGCAATCGCGCGCCGTCACGACTACTCGCGCGCCGAAATCCCGATGCTCCCGGTCACGCATGGCGTGGAGTTCACGCGCCTGCACGTGCTGCTCTACACCGTGATCCTGTGCGTCGTGACGCTGCTGCCGTACATGATCGGCATGAGCGGGCTCATCTACCTGATCGCGGCGATCGCGCTCAACGCGCGCTTTCTGGGGCAGGCAATCGTGCTCAAGGTTACCCGCCGCGACGATCTACCCATGCGCATGTTCCGCTTCTCGATTACCTACCTGATGTGGTTGTTCCTGGCGCTGCTGCTCGATCACTACCTGCCGACGACTCGGATCTGACACCAGTCTCAAGCAAGCCGTAAGTCAATCGCGCCGGCAACGATCAGCGCGGTCGCGAGCAGGCGTTGTGGTGTCACGCGTTCCTTGAGCAGCACCGCCGACATCAAGGTCGCGAACACGATCGAGGTCTCGCGCAGTGCCGCTACCAGCGCCACCGGCGCCGTGGTCATGGCCCAGAGCGCGAGTCCGTACGAGCTCATCATGCCGGCAGCCGCGACCGCGCCCACGGCCTGCCGGCCGCGCAGATAGGCCAGAAACTCCGTCGGTCGATGCAGCAGTGTCCAGCCGAGCGTCAGGCCGCCGGTGATCAGGTACAACCAGAGCGTATACGCCACCGGCGCGTGCGAACGCCGTACGCCCAGGCCATCGATCAGCGTGTAGGTCGCGATCGAAACGGCGTTCGCGAGCGCGAGCACGGTCGCAGTGCGGTGATGCCCCAGGCCGCCGCCATGCAGCGCCAGTGCCAGGACCCCCAAGCAGATCAGCGCAATGCCGAGCCATTCGCCCGAGGACAGGGTCTCGCCGATCAATGACGCGCTGACGCTGGCGACGAGCAGCGGTGCCGTACCGCGCATGATGGGGTAGGCATGACTCATATCGCCGCTGCGGTACGCGGCCGCCAGCAGCACGAAGTAGGTGATTTCGACGCAGCTCGAGCCCGCCAGGAACGGCCAGCTGTCGCGCGCCGGCGCCGGCAGCAACGGCAGGATCACGGCCGCCATCAGCGCGGCCGCGCCCGTGAGCATGACGGTCGTGAGGCGCTTGTCGCCGCTGTTCTTGAGCAGCGCGTTCCAGAGCGCATGTAGCAGGGCCGCGAACAGCACGATCGCGACGACGTAACCCGGCATTCGTCAGGCAGTCAGGGCGATGTGCGTCATGGGCTTATTATGGCGTGTCGGGCTGCTGCCGCGGCCGGATTTGAGGAGCCTGTGATGCTGATCGAGCGCGTGTGGGCGGACAACGAGGGCCGCAATTTTCATTACCTGGTCGCCTGCAGCGAGACCCGCGAGGCCCTGGCGATCGATCCGTTGAACTGGCAGGCATGTCTCAAACGTGCGCAGGAGCTCAGGTGGAACATCCGCCAGATATTCAACACGCATGAGCACGGCGATCACACCGGGGGCAACGTGCCGCTGGCGCGCCAGACCGGTGCAGCCGTGCTGGCCCATGCCGCCGCCGCCGAGCGCATCGGCGGCATCACGCAGCCAATGACGGGCGGCGATCTGGTGCGTGTGGGAAAGACCGTACAATTGCGCTGTCTGGACACGCCCGGGCACACACGTGCGCATCTGTGCCTGTTCGCCGACGGTACCGACGGTGCCTCGGGGGGTGCGCCACCGGCACTGTTCTCGGGCGATACGCTGTTCAATGCCGGCGTCGGCAACTGCATTCACGGTGGCGATCCCGATCTGCTCTATCAGAGCTTCACCGATTGTCTGTCGCGGCTGCCGGCGGCGACGCGCGTTTTCCCGGGGCACGAATACCTGCTGCGCAACCTCGGATTCACGCTCGATCGCGAGCCCTCGAACCAGGCCGCGCGCGAGCTGGCGCAGCGCGTCACGGGCCTATCGGCCACCCAGATGCCGGTGCTGTCCTTGAGCGACGAAAAACGGGTGAATGTCTTTTTCCGGCTCGATCAACCCGAAATCATCGCTGGCGTAAAGCGGGCGCGGCCGGCGATGCTGACCGAGGTCACGCCGCGCGCGGTGTTCCTGGCGCTGCGGGATCTGCGTAACCGCTGGTGAGGTAGAATCCGCGGCCCGCATGGACCTCTCACCCATCCTCAACCCGCTGAACGCGGCGCAGCGCGCCGCCGTTACCGCCCCGGTGGGCCCGGTGCTGGTGCTGGCCGGCGCCGGCAGCGGCAAGACGCGCGTGCTCACGCACCGGATCGCCTGGCTGATCCAGACCGAGGGCGTCTCGCCGCACAGCGTGCTGGCGGTCACCTTCACCAACAAGGCCGCCGCCGAAATGCGCGGCCGGGTCGAGCAGCTGCTCGGCGTACCGGGCGGCGCTCTCTGGCTCGGCACCTTTCACGGCCTCGCACACCGCCTGCTGCGGCAGCACTGGCGCGAAGCCGGACTCGCACAGAGCTTCCAGATCCTCGACGCCGAGGATCAGCTGCGGCTGATCAAGAAGCTGCTCAAGTCGCAGGAGCTGGATGAGAACCGCTGGGTCCCGCGCGAGGTGCAGTACTTCATCAACAAGCACAAGGACGAGGGCCGGCGGCCGCAGCACCTCAAGGCCGGCCAGGATGCCACCGAAGCGCAGATGCTCAAGCTCTACGCGCAGTACGAGCAATCCTGCGCGCGCTCGGGCGTGATCGATTTCGCCGAGCTGCTGCTGCGCGCGTACGAACTCTGGCGAGACAACACGGAGCTGCTGCGTCACTACCGCGGTCGCTTCCGCCACGTGCTCGTCGATGAGTTCCAGGACACCAATGCCCTCCAGTACGCCTGGATCCGGCTGCTGGTCGGCTCCGACGGCGCGCCGTATGTTGTTGCGGACGACGACCAATCAATTTATCGCTGGCGCGGCGCGCGGGTCGAGAACCTGCAGAAATTCCGCGAGGACTTCCCGCACGCCACGCTGCTGCGCCTGGAGCAGAACTACCGCTCCACCGCC
>DASYNV010000199.1:0-9951 GCA_036008365.1 Steroidobacteraceae bacterium
GGCGCTGTCGCCCCGAAACTGCGGCAGCGCCCGGTAGGCCTTGATGAAGGCCTCCTGTGCCACGTCTTCCGCATCGGCCGGATCCCGCAGGTAACGCATCACGAGCTTTACGACCTTGTGCTGGTACTTGAGCACCAACAGGTCGTATGCGCTGCGCTCACCCCGCTGTACGCGCTGCACCAGACTCAAGTCGCTCGCATCAGGGCCCATCGGCATTCCCACTGGACTACCAGGCCGCCCGTATGCGACCTGAATGGACCCAAGCTGGTCCGGAAAGTTCGTCGTCAGTGTATCAGCTGAACTGGCCATCGCACGCAAGCCCCGCCGAGCCCTGATTTTACGTAATGCTATCTAAGCTTAGATTCGCCCGGCGGCCGAAGGTTCCGTCCCTTGGGGGGCTCGGGCAGATCAGCCTGGAGCGGGTGCTCGGCCGTGAGCAGGTAGTACTCGAGCTCGGGCTCGGAGAGGTCAAGCACCGCGGCAAAGCGCGCCCGCTGGGCCGGCGTGGTCGAATCGTAGTGCCGGCCGATCCAGTCGAGCAGCAGCAGGTCCCACTCCCGGCGGCCCCGCCGGCATCGCCACGCGAGCCGGCCGCGCTCGGGATCCGTCACCTCGGACATGGCACTCAGTAGCGCCGGTCGGCCAGCAGCTGCTTGATGGCGCCGATGGCCTTGGCCGGATTGAGGTCCTTCGGGCAGGCTTCGGTGCAGTTCATGATCGTATGGCACCGATACAGCCGGAACGGATCCTCGAGTGCATCGAGCCGTTCGCCGGTGGCCTCGTCGCGGCTATCGACGATCCAGCGGTAAGCCGCCAGCAGCGCCGCCGGACCCAGATAGCGGTCCGAATTCCACCAGTAGCTCGGACAGGCGGTCGAGCAGCAGGCGCAGAGGATGCAGGCCGCCGGGCGGTCGATCCGCTCCTGATCGTCCTTGGACTGCAGCCGCTCGCGATCCGGCGACGGCGGCGTGCGGCTCTGCAGCCAGGGTTTCACGGCCGCGTACTGCGCATAGAACTGGCTCAGATCCGTCACCAGGTCTTTGACCACCGGCATGTGCGGCAGCGGGTAGATCCGGATCTCGCCGGCGCCGAGCTCGTCGCAGGCCTTGGTACAGGCGAGCGCGTTCTGACCATTGATGTTCATGGCACACGAGCCGCAGATGCCTTCGCGGCACGAGCGGCGCAGCGCGAGCGTGGTATCGACCTCGTTTTTGATCTTGAGCAACGCATCGAGCACCATCGGCCCACAGCTCGCCATGTCGATGTCGTAGCTATCGATGCGCGGACGGCCGCCCTGCTCCGGATCGTAGCGATAGATTCTGATGCGCCGGATGCTCCTGGCGCCGCTCGGCGCGCCATAGTGCTTACCGGCACGGGAGTCGATCCTCGAGTTCGGCGGCAGCGACAGTTCGACCATGTGCGGGTGCTCTCCTTGGGGGCGGATCAGTAGGTACGCGCCTTGGGCGCAATCACCTCGACATCGCTGGTCAAGGTGTTCATGTGCACGGGCCGGTAGTCGATGCTGGCGGCGCCGCGTGGATTGATCCAGCACAGGCTGTGCTTGAGCCAGTTGACGTCATCGCGTTGAGGAAAATCCTCGCGCGCGTGCGCGCCGCGGCTTTCCTGGCGATTGCCGGCGGAATGGATCGTGGCCAGCGCCTGCAGCAGCAGATTCTCGAGCTCGAGTGTCTCGATCAGATCGGTGTTCCAGATCAGCCCGCGATCGGAAATGCCGACGTCGGCGAAGCTCTCGAAGGTGCGCGCGAGTTTCTCGATGCCCTGTGCCAGCGTCTGACCGGTACGGAACACGGCCGCATCGGCCTGCATGATTTTCTGCATCTCGAGGCGGATCGCGGCGGTGGGACGCGAGCCCTTGGCGTGCCGGAGCCGATCGAGGCGCGCGAGGCCGGGCTCGGCGGCCTCCTTCGGCAGCGGTCGCTGCTTGGCCCGAGGCTGAGCGACCTCGGCGCAGTGGCGGGCCGCCTCGCGACCGAACACGATCAGATCGAGCAGCGAATTCGAGCCCAGCCGGTTGGCGCCATGCACCGAAACGCAGGCGGCTTCGCCGACCGCCATGAGTCCCGGCACCACGTGATTCGCGTCGCCACCCTTCAGCGTGACCACTTCACCGCGCATGCTGCAGGGAATGCCGCCCATGTTGTAGTGGACGGTCGGCAGAATCGGTATCGGCTCGCGCGCGACGTCGATGCCCGCGAAGATGCGCGCGGTCTCGGCGATGCCCGGCAGGCGCTCGTGAATCACCGCCGGGCCCAGATGCTCGAGATGCAGAAAGATGTGGTCCTTGAGCGGCCCGACGCCGCGGCCTTCGCGGATCTCGATCGTCATGGCGCGGCTCACGACATCGCGCGAGGCCAGATCCTTGGCGTTCGGCGCATAACGCTCCATGAAGCGCTCGCCATCGGCGTTGGTGAGGTAGCCGCCCTCACCGCGCGAGCCTTCCGTGATCAGGCAGCCCGAGCCGTAGATGCCGGTGGGATGAAACTGCACGAACTCCATGTCCTGCAGCGGCAGGCCGGCACGCAGCACCATGCCGCCGCCATCACCGGTGCAGGTGTGCGCCGAGGTGCAGGAAAAATAGGCGCGTCCATAACCGCCGGTTGCGAGGATGGTCACCTGCGCACGGAATCGATGCAGCTTGCCGGTGGCCAGATCGATCGCGAGCACGCCGCGGCATTCATCCTGCTCGATGAGCAGGTCGATGGCGAAGAACTCGACGAAGAACTGCGCTTCGTGGCGGATCGATTGCTGGTAGAGCGTATGCAGCATCGCATGCCCGGTGCGATCGGCGGCCGCGCAGGTGCGCTGCGCGATGCCCTGGCCGTAGTGCGTGGTCATGCCGCCGAAGGGCCGCTGATAGATACGGCCATCGTCGGTGCGCGAGAACGGCACGCCGTAGTGCTCCAGCTCGATGACGGCCGCCGGCGCCTGTTTGCACATGAACTCGATGGCATCCTGGTCACCGAGCCAGTCCGAGCCCTTGACCGTGTCGTACATGTGCCAGCGCCAATCGTCCTCGCCCATGTTGGCAAGCGCCGCGCTGATGCCGCCCTGCGCCGCCACGGTGTGACTGCGCGTTGGAAATACCTTGGTGACGCAGGCGGTCGACAGTCCGGCCTCTGCCAGTCCCAGCGTCGCGCGCAGCCCCGCGCCGCCAGCGCCGACGACCACGACGTCGTAGGTGTGATCGACCAGCTCGTAAGCGCTCATGCCGCTCCCCGCAGCGCAATCCGCAGCACGGCGTAGACGCCGCTGGCCGCAAGCCACGCGTTGACGAAGCTCGACAACAACAGCAGCACGAGGCGCTGTCCGCTGCGCGGCACATAGTCCTCGATCACGATCGAAAGTCCCAGCCAGCCGTGCCAGGCAGCCAGCAGCACGGTCAGCGCGAGCAGCACCGGGTGCATTCCGGCCGCGATCCAGGCGGTCACCGCGGCATATTCGCGCGTCGGCAGATCGAGCAGCGACAGCGACAGCCAGACGCACAGCGGCGCGAGGGCCACCGCCGTCACACGCTGCACCCACCAGTGGCTGACGCCATCGCGCGCTGACCCGTGGTTGAGTACCCGCCCGAGCGGCGTGCGCAGGCTCACGCGTTCCCCGCGCCGACCCGGAACAGGGCGTAGATCAACACCACCGCGGCGAGCAGCGTCACCACCACCACGACCACTGCGCTGCGGCGCGCCTGCGCGCGCTCGAAACCCCAACCCATGTCCCAGGCGAGATGACGCAGTCCGTTGCAGAAGTGGTAGCAGAGCGCGAGCACGGCGATTGCCACCAGGCACTTGAATGGCAGCGAGGCAAGTACGCTCATCGCGCGCGCGTAGGCCTCCGGTCCCCCGGCCGCCGCCATCAGCCAGATCACCGAAACGATGAGCGCCGCAAACAGAGCGATGCCGCTGACCCGATGCAGTATCGACAGCGTCATCGTGTAGGTCCATTTGTAGACCGTCACGTGCGGTGACAGCGGGCGCTCGGGCATGATTACTCCTGCCTCAAAAGTCGATGCAGCGACCGCGCAGCTCCCAGTCGCCGTAGCGGGTCGGTTCCGGGTGGGCCGGACCGCCGATCTCGCGCACGGCAGCGGGCGCATCATCGGCGTGCGGGGGCGGAGTCGAAGCGCTCGCGGCGGGACGTCCGGATTCGAGCGGGTCGTCGATCAGAACCGGCATGACGGCAAGTGTGCCAGAATCCCCCATAACCGACCACCGATGAACGCGCCCGTCTCTCTCTGCCGGCTCGATGATTTCGCCACCTTGCGCTTCCGCGGCGCGGATGCGGGCAAGTTTCTGCAGGGCCAGCTGTCCAATGACCTGGGCAAGCTGCAACGCGGCGCGCTCCTGCGCGCCGGGCTGCACAACCCGCAGGGCCGCACGCTCGCATTGCTGTGGCTCGCGGCGCGCGCCGACGATGACATCCTGGCGTTGCTGCCACGCGAGCTCGCCGACGGCGTGACGACGCAGCTGCGGCGATACCTGCTGCGTTCGAAGCTCACCATTACCGATGAGAGCGCGCAGCAGCATGTCCTTGGACTCTGGCAGCGCGGAGCGATCGCGGCGGCGGAAGGACTCTGGCGGCTGGACGCCGAGCGAGCGGTATCGTTGCTCGCCGGCGGCGACGCCGTGCCGCCCGGCGTGCCGATGACGCGCGAGCAATGGCGCGCGCTCGACATCGCCGCGGGTTTGCCGCAAGTCTATGGCGCCACCTCGGCAGAGTTCGTGGCGCAGATGCTCAATCTCGATTGCATCGAGGCCGTCTCCTTCAGCAAAGGCTGCTACACGGGCCAGGAAGTGATCGCGCGCGCGCACTACCGCGGCCGTATCAAACGCCGGATGCAGCGCTTCGAGAGCGTGGGTGCCGCGCATCTCGCCCCCGGCGATTCCGGGCAGCTCGAGGATGGGCGCGGCTTTCGCGTGGTCGAGGCCGTGTTGCGGGCGGACGGCACCGCCGAGTTTCTGGCCGTGGCACCGATGACAGCTGCGGCGCACCAGGCCGATGCGTCGGTCGCGACACGTGCGGCAATGCTGCGCGCGCGCGCACTGCCGTTGCCCTACCAACTACCGGAGTAACGATGCCGAATCGTCTGATCGCGCTGGCGATTGCCGCGCTCGGCGCGTCGAGCGCCATCGCCACTGCCGACGATCCCTATGTGTGGCTCGAAGAAGCCTCGAGTGACCGGGCCATCGATTGGGTCAAGGCCGAGAACGCCAAGACCGTGGCCGTTCTCGAGGGCGATGCGCGCTATGCCGACATTCATGCCAAGGCGCTGGCGATCGCCTCCGCCAGGGATCGCATTCCCGAACCGGGCTTTCGTGCGGGCCGGCTGTACAACTTCTGGCAGGACGCGGAGCACGCGCGCGGCATCTGGCGCAGCGCCACTTTGGAGCAATACCGGCGCGACGCGCCGCACTGGCAGAACGTTCTCGATCTCGATGCGCTGGCGACGCAGGAACACGCCAACTGGTACTGGAAGGGCGCGGAGTGCCTGCAGCCGAGCGAGCGGCGCTGCCTGCTGAGCCTCTCGGACGGCGGCGAGGATGCGGTCACCGTGCGCGAATTCGATCTCACGGCGCGCCGTTTCGTCGGCCACGGATTTCAGTTGCCGGCGGGCAAGCAGGAAGCGGCCTGGATCGATCGCGACCATCTGCTGGTTGCGCGCGATTGGGGTCCGGGCACCATGACCACCTCCGGCTATCCATTCGTGGCCAAGATCCTCGAGCGTGGGCGGCCGCTCGAGTCCGCGCATGAAGTGTTTCGCGGCAAAGCCGCCGAAGTCGGCGTGGAAGTGGCCCGTCTCGACGACGGCAGCGGCCACCAGGCGCTACTGATTCTGCGCAACATCGCCTTCTTCGAAAATGAGATCTACCTGCTGGTCGGCGGTGCGCCCAGGCGGCTGGCGCTGCCGCTGAAAGCGGAAATCGCCGGCCTGGCGGCGGACCGACTGCTGATCAAGCTGAACGAGACCTGGAGCGCCGAGGGCCACGATTTCCCGTCGGGCTGCCTGATCTCGCTCGAGCTGCCTGCCGCCGCGGCCGAGCCGGCGCAGCTGCGACCGGTGCTGGTATACGCGCCGGCTGCGCGCGAGTCCGTGGGCAGTGTCGGCGCGACGCACTCCAAGGTCATCCTGACCCTGCTTCGAAACGTCAAGGGCCGCGTCGTGATCTTCTCGCCGGCGCCGAACCGAGCCTGGACACAGCAGGAACTGTCGCTGCCGGACAACGCCGCGGTCGACATCGTAGCGACCGATCCCCACAGCGAGCGCGCGTTTCTCGATCTTCAGGGGTTCCTGACGCCGCCGGGCCTTTGGCTCGTAGATGCCACGACGCGCGCGCGCGCCCGGATCAAGTCCCTGCCCGCCCGCTTCGATGCTGCGGGCGCTACCGTCGAGCAGTTCGAGGCACGCTCGAGCGACGGCACCCTGATCCCGTACTTCGTGGTGCACCCAGCGGTGATCAAGCTCGATGGGCAAAATCCGACCGTGTTATATGCCTACGGCGGCTTCCAGATCTCCGAGACCCCGTCTTACCTGGACACCATCGGCAAGCTGTGGCTCGAGAAGGGCGGCGTGTTCGTGCTCGCCAACATCCGCGGTGGCGGCGAGTTCGGACCCGCTTGGCACGAAGCCGGACTCAAGACCCACCGGCAGATCATCTACGATGACTTCGCCGCCGTCGCGCGCGATCTGATCGCACGCCACATCACCAGCCCGCGGCGTCTTGGTATCCAGGGGGGCTCGAATGGCGGCCTGCTGATGGGCGTCGAGTTCACCCAGCATCCGGAGCTCTGGAACGCGGTCGATATCCAGGTGCCGCTGCTCGACATGCTGCGCTTCGAGAAGATCGACGCCGGCAGTTCCTGGGTGGGTGAGTACGGCAGCGTGTCGAACCCGGATGAAGCAGCGTTCCTGGCCCGCATCTCGCCCTACTCCAACATCCGTCGCGGCGAGCACTATCCTGAGCCCTTGATCTGGACCACCGCCAAAGACGATCGCGTGGGTCCGCAGCATGCCCGCAAATTCGCCGCGCGGCTTGCCGAGTACGGCATTCCGTATCTCTTCTACGAGGTCATCGAGGGCGGCCACGCCGCGGGTGCCAATATCGATGAGACGGCGCACACCGACGCGCTGGAGATGACCTATTTCACGCGCAAGCTGATGGACCGGTGAGCGCTGCGCGCGCGCTCGATGCTAGCTGCCCGTGGTCGAGCTGCCGCCGCTGGTGACGGCCTTGAGTATGCGCTGTGGCTGCGCCACGCCGTAGCCCTGGGCGTAGTCGACGCCGATGTTCCTGAGCATCTGGATGATCTCGGCGTTTTCGGCGAATTCGGCGATGGTCTGCTTGCCGGTCAGGTGACCGATCTCGTTGATCGAACGCACCATCTCGCGGTCGATCGGGTCGTGCAGGATCTCGCGCACGAAGCTGCCGTCGATCTTGAGGTAATCGACCGGAAAGTGCTTGAGGTAGCCGAACGAGGACAGGCCGGTACCGAAGTCATCGAGCGCAAACTTGCAGCCGAGCTGCTTGAGCGCTTGAATGAAGCGGTTGGCCTGCGAGAAACTCGCCACCGCGGCGGTCTCGGTGATTTCGAAGCAGATCTTGGAAGCGTCCAGCCCGCTCTTTTGGAACTGATCGATCACGTAGGGCAGGAACTTGTCATCGCCGAGGCTCTGCCCCGACAGATTGATCGAGCACATCGCCAGCCGCTCGCGCTCATCGGCCTCCGACACTAGCCAGCGCAATGCGTTCTCGAGCACCCAGCGGTCGATGCTCGGGGTGATGCCGTAACGCTCGGCCGCGGCGATGAAATTATCCGGTGCGACGATGCGGCCGTTCTCGTCCCGCATGCGCAGCAGCAGCTCGTAGTGCGCGCCGGTCTCGGGCTTCTGCAGCGGCAGGATCGGCATGCGGAACAGCTCGAAGCGGCCCTCCTCGAGCGCCGCGTTGATGCGCGCCGCCCACTGCATCTCGCGCCGCCGGCGCATGAGCTCGATGTCGTTCTCGGCGAAACTGTGCACGCGATTGCGCCCGAGTTCCTTGGCGGCCGCGCAGGCGCTGTCGGCCGCGGAGATGATCGAGGCCACATCCTCGTTGTCGGCCGTGATCGGCACCACGCCGATGCTGGCGCCGAGCCGGAACACGCGCTCTTCCCAGCTGAAGCGGAAGTTGCGCACCGACTCGCGCACCGACTCGGCCATGCGCATGGCCTCATCGAGCGTGCAGCTCTCGAGCAGGATGCCGAATTCATCCCCGCCGAGGCGCGATAGCGTGTCGCGCCAGCGAACCTTCGATTTCAGCAGCGCGCCCATCTGCCCTAGCAGCGCATCGCCCGCGCTGTGCCCGCAGGTGTCGTTGACGATCTTGAATTGATCGATGTCGAGATAGCAGAGCGCGTAGGACGCCTCGCGCGCCTTGGCGCTCTTGAGCGCGCGCTCGACGCGGTTCTCGAATTCGCGCCGGTTCACGAGGCCCGTCAGCAGGTCATGACTCGCGTGATAGCTCAAGCGTCGATTCAGCTCGCGCGATTCGCTGACGTCGTGGAATACCAGCACCCCGCCGCCGACCTTGCCGTTGCCGGCGCGGATCGGCGAGGCGGTGCTCTCGACGTAGAGCTCGTTGCCGTCCCGCCGGATCAGCAGCATCGGTCGTACCGATTTGATCGGACGCGCGCGCCGGATCGACACGGTCAGCGGATTTTCGAGCGGCTCGCAGGTTTCCTCGTGGAAGGCGCGGAAGATCTCTTCGACCGGCCGGCCCATCGCATCCTCGAGGCGCCAGCCCGTGAGCTGCTCGGCCACGGGATTGATGTAGTCGATGGTCGAGACCGCGTCGGTAGTGATGACCCCATCGCCGATCGACTGCAGCGTGATCTGCGCGCTCTCCTTCTCGCGGAACAGGGCTTCCTCGTACAGCTTGCGCTCGGTGATATCGAGCTCGACCCCGACCAGCCGCAGCAACCGGCCGTGGACATCGAGCTGCGCCTTGGCACGGCTGATGACCCAGCGCCACTCGCCGCTGCGATGGCGCATGCGATGTACGCTCTCGAAGATCGGCGTCTTGTTCGCGACGTGCTCGCGGATCGCCGCCTGCACGCGCGAGGAATCGTCGGGATGGACCAGGCTGCGCCAGTCGAAGCCGCCCTTGAGATCGGCCTCGTCGTAGCCGAGCATGGCGCGCCAGCGCGGCGAGAAATAGACATCGTTGCCCTCGACATCGAAATCCCACAAGCCGTCATTCGCAGCCAGCTCAGCCAGAGAATTGCGCTCTTCGATCCGCGATAGCGCCACCGACAGTCGCACCCGCTCCAACCCGGTCGAGAGGCTGGTGCCGAGCAGCTTCATGAGCAGCTGCAGGTTGACATCGAAGCCACCGCGCGGCAGGCCGTAGGCAAGTCCGAGATACCCTGCCGGCTGATCCTTGATGCGGAATGCCACCAGCAACGCCGCCCCGATCGCGAGCTCGGCCAGTGTTCCGGCATCGTTGGCCTGCTCCCGGCGCGGCGAGGCCGTGTCGCGAAACTCCGATAATTTCAGATGATCGTTGCGCGTGCTGAGCCAAGGCAATGATTCGATTGCAGCGCCGCGCAATGCCTCGGGGTGGCACTGCGCGAAGTGACCACGCGCGCACACCACCGACTCGATGTGGCGCGCGGAAGCGTCGAGGAACACTGCGAACGCGGCGTCCGCGGAGGTGGCCTCGCGCAATATCTCGAAGCAGCGGCGAATGCAATCGTCGGCGCCTTCGCGCCGCAGGTTCTGCAGATCGACGGCAATCTTGGTGCAGGCGACGTCCACACCGGGTGCAGGCCGCTCCGCCTTGCCGACCCAGAACTGGGGTGCAAGCACGTCAGAGGCCGAAAGATCGACGGGGGTGCCCGGCGGCTTTGGGATGGACATCAGGATTAAGATTCTCGCACAGGCACGCAAGAATACAAGCT
>DASYNV010000200.1:0-10095 GCA_036008365.1 Steroidobacteraceae bacterium
AGGTCGATGCGGTGGCGCATGCTGGCCGGCTCAGGGTTTCGACAGCAACGCGGCCCAGTCGCGCGAGCGGTCGGCGTAAGCCAGGAACGATGGGTTGATCAGATTGTCACGCATGTTGTAGCGCAACGGCGTGCCGTTGAGGTCGACCACCCAGCCGCCGGCTTCCAGTACCACGGCCTGTCCGGCTGCCGTGTCCCATTCGGATGTCGGGCCGCGCCGTACGTACAGATCGCCGCTGCCTTCGGCCAGCAGGCCGAACTTGAGGGCGCTGCCGACGCTGATGCGCTCGTGCGCACCCAAGCGATCGAGCATGCGGTCGAGCACCGCATCGCCATGCGAGCGGCTGCCGAGGATACGCAGCGTCGCGGGGGCGGTGCTGCGCGCATGGATCGCCGTGCGCTGGCCGCCGGCGTCGCGGCGAAAGGCGCCGCAGCCACGTGCGGCGCCATACAGCACATCCCGCGCCGGACCATAAACCACGCCCAGGACCGGTTCGCCGTGCTCGATCAGCGCAATGTTGACCGTGAATTCGCCGTTGCGTTTGACGAACTCACGCGTGCCATCGAGTGGATCGACCAGCCACAGGCGCGGCCAGTCGCGCCGGTGCTCGAACTGCTGCGGTGCCGATTCCTCGCCCAGCATGACGATGTCGGACGTCAACGCCTTGAGGCCTGCGGCGATGATCCGCTGCGCGGCCAGGTCGGCCTCGGTCAGCGGCGAGCGATCGTGCTTGAGCGTGACGTCGAACGCGGTTTGATAGATCCGCATGATTTCGCGGCCCGCAGCGTCGGCGATGTCGATCACCGAGGGCAGCCATACCGACAGCTGCGCGGGGCTCACATTCTTGCTCATGGCTCTATGATAGCCGACGTCATGAACGCCCCCGTGCTAAGCGCTGCCCAATGGAATCAGCTCGACACCGTGCTGCTCGATCTGGACGGCACGCTGCTCGATCTGGCCTTCGACAGCGAGTTCTGGGGTGAGCGCGTGCCGGCGGCCTGGGCGCAGCGGCGTGCCATCACGCTCGAGCAGGCGCGTGCCGAGCTCAAGCCGCGTTTTGCCGCACGCGAGGGTACGCTCGACTGGTACTGCATCGAGTACTGGAGCCGCGAGCTCGAGCTCGATATCCGCGCCCTCAAGCAGGATGTCGCGCACGGCATCCGCTGGCTGCCCGGGGCACGCGAGTTTCTGCAACGCGTGCGCCTGCTCGGCAAGCGCCTGGTGCTGATCACCAACGCACATCCGCTCACGCTCGCCATCAAGCACGAACGCACGGAAGTCATCAGCTACTTCGACGCGGGCTTCAGCTCGCATGGCTTCGGCGCGCCGAAGGAGGATCCGCAATTCTGGCGCGAGCTGGCCAAGGCCGAGAATTTCAATCCCGCGCGCAGTCTGTTCGTGGACGACAGTCTGAGCGTACTGCGCGCCGCGCGTGCCGCCGGCGTGGGGCTGATCTATGCGGTGCGCAGACCCGACAGCTCAGGGGAGGCGCGTTCGCAGCAGGAATTTCCCGCGGTCGACGCCGTGGCCGAGCTGCTGTAGCGCGCCGCAGATCCTGCGGCCGCCGGGCCGGTTACGGGCGTTGCGAGCCACCGCGCCGGCTGCGACTGCGTCCGCCGCTGCTGCCCGAACGGCCGCCACGCTGGCCACCGCGGTTGCCGCTACTACCGCCGCGAGCGCGATTACCTCCGTGGCCGCCAAATCCCGGGCGATACGCCGATTCCACCGGCGGCGGCGCGGCCTCGATCGTCGCCAGCAGCGCCGGATCGACCGTTGCCACCGGAATCTTGTGACCGATGTACTGCTCGATATCGGGCAGCGAGATCGCATACTCCTCGCAGCCGAAGCTGATGGCATCGCCGTCGGCGCCGGCTCGCGCGGTGCGGCCAATGCGGTGCACATAATCGGGCGCGTCCTGCGGCAGATCGAAGTTGAATATGTGGCTGACGTCGGGAATGTGAAGCCCGCGCGAGGCCACGTCGGTGGCGATCAGCACGGCCAGCTCGCCCTCGTGGAACTGACGCAGGAACTGCAGTCGCTTCTTCTGCGGCACATCGCTCGATAGCGCCTGGGCGTGAAAGCCGTTGGCACGCAGCGAGGCTTCGAGCCGCTCGGCCATGCGTCGCGTGTTGACGAATACCATCGTGCGGTGCGCTTCGGTCTCGCGCAGCAGCCCGATGAGTAGCGGGATCTTCTCAACCATGGCGGGGAAATAGATGACCTGCCGGATGCGATCGATGGTGACCTTGTCGGGCTCGATGCGCACCAGCTCGGGATTGTTCATGTGCTCGTAGGCGAGCTCGAGCACCCGCTGCGACAGCGTTGCCGAAAACAGCATCGATTGCCGGTGTTCGGGCCGCGGCAGACGGCGCAGTATGAAGCGGATGTCGGCGATGAAGCCGAGGTCGAACATGCGGTCGGCCTCATCGAGCACCAGCACCTGCACGTGGCGCAGATCGAACACGTGCTGCTTGAAGTAGTCGATGGTGCGGCCCGGCGTGCCGATCAGCACATCGACGCCCTCGGCCACCGTTTGTCGCTGCTTCTCGTAGTCGGTACCGCCGAACACCACCGCGAGCTTCAGTCCGGTGTGCTTGGCCAGAACGGCCGCGTCCTTGTGAATCTGCACCGCCAGTTCGCGCGTCGGCGCTACCACCAGGGCGCGGATCGAGGTCGCATGCCGGCCTGGCGGGGCGGGCTTGGTCAGCAGTTCCTGGAACAGCGCCACCAGAAAGGCAGCCGTCTTGCCGGTTCCGGTCTGTGCCTGCCCGGCGACGTCCTTGCCTTGCAGCGCGACCGGCAGCGTTTGCGCCTGGATCGGCGTGCAGAAGACGAATCCTGCATCGACGATGCCCTGCATCAGCGTCGCCGCCAGCGGCAGCGACTGGAAATTCAGGGAACTGAGATGTTCATCACTCATTAATGCGGTACTTGATGTCCTCAAATGGCGACAGAGCGGTCATTGACTGAACTATCGCGCGAGACTTGCAAAGCGCCCCCGAAAGGGGAAAAATAGAGTCACCGGCGGTCGTTCTGTCCGCACCCGCCAAGCCACCCTGACGCAAGCCATCCTTCAGCTAGTGTAACCGTTAGACGGCTTTTCGGGGCACGGTGTGGGCCGCGCTGCCAAGAATTTCAGTCGGGTCAATTACTAAACCCATCTCGTAAATTTTCTCTTCATCCCAAATATAAGGTTTTCTCCCCTCAACGGAGGCTCAACTGCGTGAGTAACGAGCACATAGTGCATACCTCGGACGCCAGTTTCGATCAGGACGTCCTCAAGGCTGAAAAGCCGGTACTGCTGGATTTCTGGGCCGAATGGTGCGGCCCCTGCAAGATGATCGCGCCGATCCTGGACGAGATCGCCACCGAATACAAAGACCGGCTGCGGATCGCAAAACTCAATATCGACGAGAATCCCCATACACCGCCGAAGTTCGGTATCCGTGGCATTCCGACGCTGATCCTGTTCAAGAACGGCACGGTCGAGGCGCAGAAAGTCGGCGCCTTGTCCAAATCCCAACTCGCGACATTCCTGGATCAGCACCTGTGAGAGGCTACCTCGGAAACCAGGGCCGCAATCGGCCCCAGCAGAACAACAAGGGACCGCGTCACGGCAATCGCGATGGCAATCGCGGCAACGGGCGCCCCGATGAAATGATGGTGGAGCTCGAGCCGATCGGGGAGGACGACGCCGAGGTGATCAGCCCGGCGGAGCTGGCGCTGTCGCGCAACTCGATGAATCTGACCGAGCTCAAGGCCAAGCCGATTCACGAGCTGGTGAAGATGGCCGATTCGATGGGCCTGGAGAACCTGGCGCGTTCGCGCAAACAGGACATCATCTTCTCGATCCTCAAGGCGCACGCGCGCAATGGCGAGGACATCTACGGCGACGGCGTGCTCGAGATCCTGCAGGACGGCTTCGGCTTCCTGCGCTCGGCCGACGGCTCCTATCTGGCCGGGCCGGATGACATCTATGTCTCGCCGAGCCAGATCCGGCGCTTCAACCTGCGCACCGGCGATACGATTTCCGGACTGATCCGTCCGCCCAAGGACGGCGAGCGCTACTTCGCGCTGCTCAAGGTCGGCGAGATCAACTATGACTCGCCCGACAGCTCGCGCAACAAGGTACTGTTCGAGAACCTGACGCCGTTTCATCCGACCCGGCGTCTCAAACTCGAGCGCGGCAACGGCAGTACCGAGGATCTGACGGCACGTACCATCGACCTCGTGGCGCCGATCGGCAAGGGGCAGCGCGGACTGATCGTCTCGCCGCCCAAGGCCGGCAAGACCATGCTGCTGCAGAACATCGCCACCTCGATCAGCTGGAATCACCCCGAGGTGATCCTGATCGTGCTGCTGATCGATGAGAGACCCGAGGAAGTCACCGAGATGCAGCGCACCGTCAAGGGCGAGGTGGTCTCGAGCACCTTCGACGAGCCGGCGGCGCGCCACGTGCAGGTCGCGGAGATGGTGATCGAGAAGGCCAAGCGTCTGGTCGAGCACAAGAAGGACGTCGTGATCCTGCTCGATTCGATCACGCGTCTGGCACGCGCCTACAACACCGTCGTGCCTTCGTCGGGCAAGGTGCTCACGGGCGGCGTCGACGCCAATGCACTGCAGCGTCCGAAACGTTTCTTCGGCGCCGCGCGCAACATCGAGGAGGGCGGCAGTCTGACGATTCTCGCCACCTCGCTGATCGATACCGGATCGAAGATGGACGATGTCATCTACGAGGAATTCAAGGGCACCGGCAACAGCGAAATCCATCTCGACCGCCGGATCTCCGAGAAGCGCGTGTTCCCCGCGGTCAACATCAACCGTTCCGGTACACGCAAGGAAGAGCTGATCACCGACCCGGGCGAGCTCGCGAAGATGTGGATTCTGCGCAAGCTGCTGCATCCGATGGACGAGCTGGCGGCGATCGAGTTCCTGCTCGATAAGATGAAGGACACCAAGTCGAACTCAGAGTTCTTCGAGGCCATGAAGCGCTAGCGGCAGCATCGCGCGACCTGCGCTCGCCGTAACGAGATTCAGTTCTCTGTTTGATGCGTCGCCTGGCGGCGACGCTGGCGTAGCCCGTGTGCTTGGGTGATCATGTCGCTGCATCGCGGTCGGAGCCGCATGCGGAGTGAGACCGACATAATGCCGTCATGGTATCGCGCGCTGCCACTCGCGTTGCCCCTGCTGGGTGCGGCGCTCACGACTCTTGCCGCTAGCACACCGCCCGCATCCTTCGTGACGAGCGAGGACAATCCGCCGCCTACGCTGCCGGTCGCGAGTCCGATCAGTGATCATTTCGCGCTCGATGCCGGATTTTTCTGGGGTCATGTCAGCACCTTCGGCCAGTTCGATAGCGGCAAGGGCGTCATCGGTACCTCGCTGACGGCCGAGCGGGACCTGGGCCTGACCGATCAGGCGGATCAGCCGCGCATCGAGATCATGTTCCGGCTCGAGAATCGCAACCGCCTGCGCGTGAACTTCTTCGATCTGCGGCGCAATGGCGAGACCCAGCTCGCCCAGACCATTCTCTATGGGGATCAGACCTTCCAGGCCGCGCAGCCTCTGCGCTCGACCATCGACTGGCGGCAGATGGATCTGACCTATACCTATTCCTTCCTGCGCAGCGAGCGCTTCGAGCTCGGCGCGGGCCTAGGCGCGCACCTGATCGAGGCCGAGGCCACGGCGCAGGTTCCGGGAACGCCGCAGCGCGTCGATTATTCCCAGGCCGGACCGTTCGCGACCCTGGCGCTCGACGGTACCTATCTGATCGCCACACGCTGGTCGCTGAATGCGCGCGTCAATTACATGCGCCTCAGCGTGCATTCATTCACCGGCGAGCTCGAGGACTATCACGCCGACGTGCAGTACCGCTGGCGGCGCCATTTCGCGCTCGGTGTCAGCTACGAGTACTCGCAGGCCGAGGTCGACATCCGCAACCACGATCCGTCCGGCATCGTCCGGCTGCGCATCAACGGGCCGCAACTGTTCGTGCGCGTGAGTTATTGAGGATGAAATCGGACAGCACGCGCAGGCGGCTGTCCGCACAGCAGGCGGCGACTTCCTCGGAGTGCGCCGGCGGCACCAATTCATCGGCGGGTCCAGTTCCGGGCTGATCGCGCTCAGCAGTGAAAAAATCGATCGTTCAGCCACTGGGTGCGGCATCGCGCTCGCGCGCGATCGCGCGGTAGCCGATATCGTGGCGCAGCTGCATGCCGCGAAAGTGAATCGGCTCGATCAACTCATAGGCCTGGGCCTGGGCGGCGCCAACGGTCTCGCCAAGGCCGACCGCGCACAGCACGCGGCCGCCACTCGTGACCACCCGATCCTGTTCGCAGCGCGTCCCGGCATGAAACACTTTCCCTGGGCGCCGAGCGGCCGCGGGCAGGCCCTCGATCACATCGCCGAGGCACACGCTGTCGGGGTAGCCCGCAGCCGCGAGCACCACGCCGAGTGCGGCGCGCCGATCCCACTGCGGGACCATCGCGTCGAGCCGGTGCGCCAGCGCCGCCTGACACAGTTCGGTCAGGTCCGAACGCAGCCGCGCCAGAATCGGCTGCGTCTCGGGATCGCCGAGGCGGCAGTTGAATTCCAGTACTTTCGCGGCGCCATGAGGGTCGATCATGAGCCCGGCGTACAGGAAGCCGGTGTACGCCGTACCGTCGGCGGCCAGGCCGCGTATGGTCGGCTCGATCACTTCGCGCATCACACGCGCGTGTACTGCGGGCGTCACGGCCGGCGCGGGCGAATAGGCGCCCATGCCGCCGGTATTGGGACCCAGGTCGCCGTCATCGAGACGCTTGTGATCCTGCGAGCTCGCGAGCGGCAGGATGTGCTCGCCGTCGGCCATGACGATGAAGCTCGCTTCCTCGCCCGGCAGAAATTCTTCGATCACGATCTCGGCGCCGGCATCGCCGAAACGGCCACCGAGCATGTCGCAGGCCGCGGCATCGGCGGTCTCGACGCTGTCGGCGATCACGACACCCTTGCCCGATGCCAGTCCGCTGACCTTGACGACGATCGGCATGCGCTGTGCGCGCAACCAGTCACGGTCGTAGTCGAGCCGCGTAAAGGTGCGGTGGGCGGCGCTCGGAATGCCGTGCCGTCGCAGAAAATCCTTGGCGTGGGCCTTGGAGCCTTCGAGCCGCGCCGCTTGCGCACCCGGACCGAAGCAGGTGAGGCCGGCGGCGCTGAATGCATCGACGACGCCGGCCACGAGCGGCGCTTCCGGGCCGATGATGGTCAGCTCGACGCTCTCGCGCTGCGCCAGCTCGACCAATCCCGGGATATCGGCAACCGAAACAGCGGCGTTACGCACGCGCGCCTCGGCGTGCGTGCCGGCATTGCCAGGCGCCACGATGACTTCGCGCACGCGCGACGACTGGGCGCACTTCCAGGCGAGCGCGTGTTCGCGGCCGCCGCCGCCGACGATGAGGACTTTCAATGTCGGAAGTGCCGCATGCCGGTGAGCACCATGGCCATGCCGTGTTCGTCGGCGGCCGCGATCACCTCCTGATCGCGCACCGAGCCGCCCGGATGAATCACCGCGGCGATGCCGAAGGAGGCGGCGACGTCGATGCCGTCGCGAAATGGAAAGAAGGCGTCGGATGCCATGACCGCACCGCGTACTTCGAGCTTCTCATCCGCCGCCTTGAGCGCCGCGATGCGCGTCGAATAGACGCGGCTCATCTGCCCGGCGCCCACGCCGATCGTGGCGCCGCCGCGCGCGAACACGATCGCGTTCGACTTGACGAATTGCACCACGCTCCAGGCGAACAGCAGGTCCTCGAGCTCGCGCGCCTCGGGCTCGCGGCGGCTGACGATGCGCAGCTCGCTCGCATCGAGGCGGGCGATATCGCGCTGCTGCAGCAACAGACCGCCGCCGGTCACGCTGCGCAGCTCGAGCTCATCACGCGGCTCATCGGCGGCCGTCTCGAGCGCGCCGATCGCGAGCACCCGCAGATTGGGTTTGGCCGCCAGCACCGACAGCGCCGCCGGAGCGATGCTCGGTGCGGCGATGACCTCGGCAAACTGCCGCTCGAGGATGGCCCGCGCGGTTGGCGCATCGAGCTCGCGGTTGAAGGCGATGATGCCGCCAAAGGCGGAAGTCGGGTCGGTACGGTAAGCGCCGCCGTATGCCTCGAGCAGACTGGGGCCTTGCGCGACGCCACAGGGGTTGGCGTGCTTGACGATCACGCAGGCCGGCATTGCCAAGGCGCGCACGCATTCGATGGCAGTGTCCGCATCGGCGATGTTGTTGTAAGACAGCTCCTTGCCCTGCAAAGCTCGCGCGCTGCTGATGCTGCTGCCGCGTGCGCCGGGATTGCGGTAGAACGCGGCGCGCTGGTGCGGGTTCTCGCCGTAACGCAGGTCGAGCTGCTTGTCGAAGTACAGCGGCAGCTGATCCGGGAATTCCTGGTCGGCGAAGTCCTGGCGCTGCCTGAGATAGCCGGCGACGACGGTGTCGTAGCGCGCCGTGTGAGCGAACGCTTTGGCCGCGAGCCACGAGCGCGTATCGATCGAGGTGTCGCCGGTGTCATCGATCTCGCTCAGCACGCCGGCGTAGTCGGCCGGGTCGACCAGCACCGTGACGTCGGCATGGTTCTTGGCGGCGGCCCGCAGCATCGCCGGGCCGCCGATATCGATGTTCTCGATCGCCTCGACAAAGCTGCAATCAGGCCTGGCGATCGTTTGGGCGAAGGGATAGAGGTTCACCACCAGCAGATCGATGGCTTCGATGCCGTGCTCGCGCATGACCGCGTCATCGCTGCCGCGTCGTCCGAGCAGGCCGCCATGCACGCGCGGATGCAGAGTCTTGAGGCGTCCATCCATGAGCTCGGGGAAGCCGGTGTAGTCCGACACCTCGCGCACCGGCAAGCCGGCGTCGACCAGCACGCGCGCGCTGCCGCCCGTGGACAGCAGTTCGATTCCGCGGCGGTGCAGCTCGGTGCCGAACTCCGCCAGTCCGCTCTTGTCCGAGACCGACAGCAGCGCACGTCGGATGGGCATGGACCAGAGCTATTCCGACAGACCGAGTTCTCGCAGCTTTTTGCGCAGCGTGCCGCGATTGATGCCGAGAATCACCGCGGCGCGGCTTTGGTTGCCCGCGGCATAGTCGAGCACCGCGCGGAACAGCGGCTCCTCGACTTCGCGCATCACCATATTATAGAGCCGTGCCGGTCGATGACCGTTGAGGCTGGCAAAATAATCGTTTAGTGCACGTTCCGTATGGCTGCGCAGCGGCAGCTCCCGACCATTGGTCTTTGTCCCATTGGTTCTGATCATGTTCTGCCTGCTCGCTCTCGCCCAAGTCCTAAGCCCCCGCCAGGGCGCCGATCATCCCGGTCACGCCGCTTCGAGCCGTGACCAGTGCTCGAACCCGCGCTTCGCCGCCGCAAACTGCGAAGTCGAATCTTCCGCTGCCATCAACGTCGGCCGCAGCTCGATGACTTCGGAATGTTGCCGGCAATACCAGCCAAGATGCTTACGTGCCATCCGAACCCCGGTGTACTCGCCGTAAAACTCATACAGAGATTCGAGGTGCGCAAGAATGATCTCAGTCTTGAACGTGCGCAAGAGTGGCGTTGCGAATTGATTGCTCAGGAACGCATTGACATCGCGAAAGATCCATGGTGCACCCTGTGCTGCGCGGCCGAGCATTACTCCTTCTGCGCCAGTGAAATCAAGTACCGCGCGCGCTTTCTGCGGCGTATCGATATCTCCGTTCGCTATGAGTGGAATGTCGAGCGCTGCGCGCGTGTGCCGGATCGTGTCGTATTCCGCATCGCCGCGAAAAAAATCCGCGCGCGTGCGTCCGTGAATGCTGAGCGCGGCAACACCGCTGGCTTGCGCGATTGCGGCCACGCGTGGCGCGTTGCGGTGCGCGCTGTCCGTGCCGGTGCGGATCTTGAGCGTCACCGGCACCGTGACGGCGCGTACTACGGCCGAGAGGATACGCTCGATCAGTCCTTCATCGGCCAGCAGCGCCGAGCCGGCTTCGCGCTGACAGACCTTCTTTGCCGGACAACCCATGTTGATGTCGATGATCTGCGCACCGAGATCGACGTTGACGCGCGCGGCTTCGGCCAGCACCTG
>DASYNV010000201.1:0-11358 GCA_036008365.1 Steroidobacteraceae bacterium
GAGCGCGTACTGGTGCTGTATCTCGGGCGCATGATGGAGCTCGCACCCTCGCAGGACCTGTACACGCGGCCCCTGCATCCCTACACCCGCGAGCTGCTGACCGCGGTCCCCATCCCCGACCCCGACATTCAGCCGGCGCGCCTGGCACGCGCGCGGGCCGGTGAGCCGCCGTCACCGCTGTCGCCGCCGAGCGGCTGCGTGTACCGCACCCGCTGTCCGCACGCAGCGCCCGTGTGCGCAGAGCGAATTCCGGAGTGGGAACAGCTGCCGGATGCACGGCGCGTGGCGTGTCACCGCTGGCGCGAGCTTCCTGAGAGTGACCCCGACTTATAGTCAAGCGGTCACTTGACCATGCCTGGAAGTACACCGCCGTTGACCGTGGCTGGCCGGACTGCTGTTATTCTTCGCCCATGATGACCGAACCGGCTATCCGCCCCAGCGACAGCCTGAAACATGTGCGTTATGAGATCCGTGGGCGCCTCGCCCGGCGTGCCCACGAGCTCGAGCGCCAGGGCTACGAGATCGTCTCGCTCAACATCGGCAACCCCAGGGCCTTTGGCCTGCGTACGCCGGAGACCATGCGACTCGCCATGATCGAGAATCTGTCCGAGAGCGAGGGCTACTGCCACCAGAAGGGTATTTTTCCGGCGCGCGAAGCCGTGGTCATGCAGCAGCAGGGGCGCGGCATCACCGGCGTCAGCGCGGAAGAGGTATTCATCGGCAACGGCGTCAGCGAGCTCATCGACATGGTGCTGCGCGCGCTGCTTAACGAAGGCGATGAGGTGCTGGTGCCGAGTCCGGATTACCCGCTGTGGACCGCGGCGGTCAATCTCAATCGCGGACGCGCCGTGCATTACCCGTGCCGGCCCGAGAACGGCTTCGTGCCCGATCCGGCGCAGATCGAATCGCTGATCACGCGCCGCACGCGCGCGCTGGTGGTCATCAACCCGAATAATCCGACCGGCGCCGCCTATCCGCGCGAGGTGCTCGCGGGGCTGGCGCGGGTCGCTGAGCGGCATCAGCTCGTGGTGTTCAGCGACGAGATCTACGACCAGATGGTCTATGACGATGCCGAGTCGATTCCAATGGCGACGCTCGCGCACGACACACTGTGCGCGACGCTGTCGGGTCTGTCGAAGATCTACCGGGCCTGCGGCTATCGGGTCGGCTGGGCGGCTTTCTCGGGCCGATTGCGAGGCGCGGGCGATTATCTTTCGGCGCTCGAACTCCTGTCTTCGCTGCGCCTGTGCAGCAATGTCCCGGCGCAATGGGCCGTGCAGACCGCGCTTGGCGGCTACCAGAGTATTCGTGAGATCGTGAGCCCGGGCGGCCGGCTGTACGAGTCTCGTCGCGCCATTCTCGAGACCATCGCGGGCAGCCGCTATCTGCGGCTCGAGCCGCCCAAAGGCGCCATGTACGCCTTTATCGGTGTCGATCGGCAGGCACTGCCCGACTTTGACGATCAACAGTTCGCGCTGGATCTGCTCGAGCAGAAGCATGTGCTGGTTGCACCGGGCGTGAGCTTCAACGTGCCGTATCGTAATCACTTCCGCGTCACGACCTTGCCGGATCCGGGCATGCTGCGTCTGGTGTTTGGTCGGATCGAGGAATTGCTCGAGAGTTATGCGCGTGGTGCGCGTGAGATCGGCCAGACACGAGTGGTCGAAGCAACCGCTAGATTCAAGTGATAAATAAGATATCTGCTGTATTACTCTGAATTGCTTGAACTTACCCCTGAGATTTTCGACCATCTGAGGCGCGGCGGCACGCTCGTCGTGCCGAGTGCGCAGCGCGCGGCCGCATTACGGCTGGCGTACGCCGCAGCCCGGCTGGCCGAGGGTGTGCAGGTATGGGCGACGCCGGAGGTACTGCCATGGGGCGCATGGCTGGTGCGCGGGCTCGATGAGGCGCGCGCTCGCGGCGTGCCGGTGCCGAGGCGGCTCGCGCGCGCGGAAGAATGGTGGTTGTGGCGGGAAGCGGTGCGCGCGGCCTGCACCGACGATCTGGCCGTGCTTTGGCCCGACGGGCTCGCCGATACCGTGCGCCGGGCGGTGCTGTTGCTCGAGGATTTTGGACTCGCGCTTGGGGATGCTGCGACACCGGAAACGGCCGTCCTGCTGCGCGCGCAGGCGCACTTCAGACGGCGCTGCGAGCAGTTGCAGGCCCTCTGGAGCAGCTCGTGGCGCGCCTGCTCGGATTATCTGGCACTCAAGGCACCGACACGATTGACGGGGTTTGGGGAGATCGGCCCCGCGCGGCGCGCATGGCTCGATCGCCTGGGTGTCAAATGGGAGGCGCCACTCACGACTCGCACACCCGCGCTGGCACTCGAGGTGCGGGCCATGGACGACCCTGATCGCGAGGCCGCGACTGCGGCGCAGTGGTGCGCCGAGCAGCTCGAGCGCGACCCGACCGCACGTCTATTGCTGATCGTGATGCGCCTGCCCGAGCAGCGCCACCGCTGGCTCCGGGCGCTCACGCAGCGTATGGATCATCGGCAGATTCTAAGTCCCGCGAGCCCGAGCGCCGCAGGCAGCGATGAGAGTGCGGTTGCCTTGGAAGGCGGCCAGCCCCTGGCCGACTATGCGCTCGTGACGCTGGCGCTGCAGCTGCTGGCGCTGGCGGCGGGGCAGATCGAATTCGCGAGCTTGAGCGCCGTGCTGCGCTCGCCCTACCTGCCGTTCGCAGCTCGCGACTCGCGACTGCGCCTCGATGTCTGGCTGCGTGAGCGCAATGTCGAGATCAGGGCCGATCGATTGCGGACCCTGATCGAGCCGGCGGGCCGTGCCCTGGGCGAGGGGACCGCCGAGGCGCTGCGAGCGCTGCTGCAGGCACTCGATCTCACGGCCATCGACCCGCCCGTCCCGGCGCACGCTCAGGTTGCCGATTGGGCACGGCGGTTCGCGCAAGTGCTCGAGCGTGCCGGTTGGCCGGGCGAGCAGCTCACGAGCGCCGAGCAGCAGATCCGGATGCGATTTGAGGAGCTGCTCGGAGAGCTGGCCGCGATCTCGATCGAGCAGGCGCCGCTCGCTCCCGTGCAGGCGCTGGTGCAGCTGCGACAGCTGGCCGCATCCACGGCGTACGAGCCTGCGAGCGATGACGTGCCGGTCACGCTGACATCCGATCTGAGCGATCCGATTGCACGTTACGACGGCATTTGGGTCGCGGGGCTGACCGCCGACGTCTGGCCGCAGCCGCTGCGATTCGATCCGCTGATCCCATGGGCCGTGCAGCGGGCCGCAGGCATGCCGATGGCGGACCCCGCCGCGCCGCTGCGGCTGGCCGAGCAGACGCTGCGACAATGGCGGCGCGTCACCGATCGCCTGGTGCTGAGCTTTGCTCGCAGCGAGGCCGATCTGCCGAACGATCCGAGTCCGTTGCTTCACGAGGCGCTGGGTCATCCCATATCCAACCCTATCGCCGCCGTGGCGCCCTTCGAGCTCGAGTCGTGGCTGGCTACGCGGGCCCCCGGGCTGGAGGCGGTGAACGATGCCACAGGGCTGCCGTGGCCGACTGGGCAGGCACTGCGGGGCGGTACCAAGCTGCTCGAGCTGCAGGCCCTGTGTCCCTTTCGGGCCTACGCGCAGTTGCGTCTCGATGCCCAGCCACTCCCCGAACCCGCGCCTGGCATTGATCCGTCCGTGCGGGGACAGATCCTGCACCGGGCGCTCGAGCTCTTCTGGGGTGCGATCGGCGATGCGGCGACCCTGCATGCGCGCCGGTCGGAGCTCGTCGTGCTCACGCGCGAATCCATCGATCGGGCGTTGCTCGAGGCTCAGCGCCGGGCCCCCGGTGGTCTCGATCCGCAGCTGCTGAGTCGCGAAGCCATGCGTGATGAACGCCTGTTCGAGCTGCTGATCGAGTGGGAACTGGCGCGCGATCCGTTTGAGATCGAAGCGCTCGAACGGACACAGGCCATTGCGATCGGCGATGCGAGCCTCAGGCTGAGGCTCGATCGCATCGACCGCTTGCCCGACGGCCGCCTGATCGTATTCGACTACAAGAGCGGGGCCGACGAGCCGTTTGACGCGCTGGCGGAGCACTTGCGGCGCCCGCAGCTACCGGCGTACGCGCTCGCCACCGGCGAACGCACCGCTGCGGTCACGGCCCTTTACCTGACCCGTTTGGGCCTGAAGCTGCGTGGGGTTGCCGACCGGGCCGGGCGGCTCGGGGAACTCAAGCCTCCGAGGGATGATGAACCCGCCTGGCCGGCCCTGCAGCAGCGCTGGCGAGCGCAGCTGACCGAGCTCGCACAGCAGTTTCTGCGCGGCGACGCCGCGGTCGATCCGTTGCCGAAGGCCTGCGACTACTGTCATTTGCGCACTCTCTGCCGTATCCAGCTGGCGCCGGCGACCGAGCCGGATGGGCCCGCTGCGGAACCGGATGCACCGTGGTTGTTGCCATCGTGAGCGAACCCGATCCGCTGCAGCTGGATCAGCGTGCGCGCCACGAGGCGCTGGACGTACAGCGCTCGCTGCTGCTGCAGGCACCGGCCGGGTCTGGCAAGACCACCGTTCTGACGGCGCGCTTCCTGGCGTTGCTCGCGGTGGTCGAGGCGCCCGAGCAGATCCTCGCAATCACATTCACGCGCAAGGCGGCGGCGGAGATGCGTCACCGCATCCTCGCGGCGTTGCAGGCGGCCGAGGCTGGACGCGCCATTCCCGGCATCGAGCGCTCGCTGCTCGAAGCGGTCGCGCAGCGGGATCGAGATCACGGCTGGCAGCTGCTGCGCAACGCCGCGCGGCTGCGCATCGAGACGATCGATGCGCTCAGCTACCGGCTCGCGAGCGCGCTGCCGATTGCGGCGCGCAGCGGGCCGCGGCTCGATATCACGCCAACGCCGGCACCGCTGTATCGGCGCGCCGCGCGCGCCGCGTTGCGCGCTGCGCTCGATGAACGCGACGGCGCGGCGGCGGCGCAACTGCTGCTCGATCGGCTGGACAACCGTTGGGCGCGGCTCGAGCGGCTACTCGCTGCGATGCTGGAGCGACGCTCGCACTGGCTGCCACGCGTACTCGAGGCGCGCGCGGGCGGTCTGGCGCAGCGCGTGGCCGAGAGTCTCGATTCAGTACTGCGCTCGCAGCTGGCGCGCGCGGCGGCGCGATTGCCGGCCGATCGGCTGCGGGAAGCTGAGGCGCTGCTGGCCATGCGCAATCCGCGGAACACACCGGCATTGAACGGCGATCCGGTCAATCTGCCGCACTGGCGTGCGCTCTGCGAGCTCGCGCTCACATCCGACGGCACCTGGCGCCAGCGTCTCACGATGCGCGATGGCTTCGGGCCCCAGGAGACGCAACTGAAACAGCGGGTGCGCGATTGGATTGAAGCACTCAGATTGCATGACGGGGCGCTCGAAACCCTGTGCGGCGTGGGCGCATTGCCCAACTCGGCGCTCAACGATGCCGACGAGATCGCGATCGAGGCACTGGCACTGCTGCTCACCCGCGCCGCCGCCGAGTTGCAGCTGCTATTTGCCGAGCACGGCAGGGTGGACTACGCCTATGTCGCCGCGGCCGCGCGCCAGGCGCTGAGCGAGCAGGGTGAGCCCAGCGATCTCGCGCTGCGCGCATCCGAGGGGCTGCGCCACATCCTGCTCGATGAATTCCAGGACACCTCGTTCGAACAGTTCGAGCTGCTGCGCGCCCTCACGGCCGGCTGGGAGCGCGGCGATGGTCGCACGCTGTTCATCGTCGGGGATCCGATGCAATCGATCTACCAGTTCCGCGAGGCCGAAGTGGGATTATTCCTGCGCGCACGCGATCGCGGGCTCGGTGGCGTCGGCCTCGAGATGCTGCAGCTGCGGCGCAACTTCCGCTCGCGCGCAGCACTGATCGCGTGGATCAATGAGCACTTTGCTCGATTGTTCCCCGCCGAGGACGACGCCCGGCTGGCCGCCGTGCGTTATCTGCCGTCGGTGCCGGCGCAGGCTGAGGCGCCCGGATCGGAGCCGGCGGTGCGGCTGCATCGGCTCGAGCGGGGTGACCGCAACGGTGAGGCCACGCGCGTGCTCGAGATCGTGCGTGCGGAGCGTGAGCATTGCGCCAACCGCAGCATCGCCGTGCTCGTCGCGGCGCGCGAGCACGCGGGACTGATCGTCGCCCATCTGCGCGCCGCTGGATTCGCGCTGCGCGGCATCGACCTCGAGCCATTGCGCGACCGACCCGCAGTGCGCGATCTGTCGGCGCTGGCGCGTGCGCTCCTGCACGGCGCAGATCGCACCGCGTGGCTCTCATTGCTGCGAGCGCCCTGGTGCGGCCTGCCGCTGGCGCAGCTCGAACGCGCCCTGCTCGAAGCCGAGGGCGATCTGTTTGCTGCCCTGTGTGACCGTGCACCGCAGGCAGGCGACGAGCAGCTCCGCATCGCCAGAGTGTGTGCGGCACTCGAGCCGGCGTTGACCGGTGCCGAGCGCGGTTGGCCACTGTGGCAGCGCGTCGAGCGAACCTGGCTGCGACTCGGCGGCCCGGCGATCTATCCCGATGCGGCCGATCGGCTCGATGCGCATCGATACATCGACGCCCTGGTGACGCACGATGATCCGGAGGCGCTGGTCGGCGACGGCATGGCAACGCTCACCGAAAGGCTCTATTCGGTGGCGCCGCCGCAGCCGGGCGCAGTCGAGGTGATGACCATCCACGCCGCCAAGGGACTCGAGTGGGACGTCGTGATCCTGCCGGGGTTGGAGAGCAAGGGCGCATCCGATGCCGATCCGCTGCTGCATTGGATCGAGTTGCCGCGTACGAGCGAAGGGAGCGATCTGCTGCTGGCACCGATCCGCCCTGCGGATGAAGAGCCGGACGGCCTGCTCGCGGCCTATATCAAGAACCTGCGGCGTGCGCGCCTACGTCTGGAGCGAGTGCGGCAAGCGTACGTGGCCGTCACGCGTGCCCGGCGGTCGCTACATCTGCTCGGCGCGCTCGATCTGCAGCCGGCCGCTGGCAAGGCGCCCTCACCGGTGGCCGGGTCGTTGCTGGCGACACTCTGGCCGGTGATTGCCGATGAATTCCGTGCGCTGCCGGCGTATCGACCGCCGCCCGCAGCGACGACTGCGGTGCCGGTCGACGACCGGGTATTGCTGTGGCGAGTACCCGATGGCTGGTCGTTGCCGGTCCCGCCCCCGCCTCCCAGAGCGCAACGTCTGCTGCTGAGCGCGCAGGTCGCGGCCGAGACGCCCGAATACAGCTGGGTGGGACTCACCGCGCGCGCGATCGGGACGGTCGTACATGCCGAGCTGCGCCGGCTGGCCGCGATGCGGATACTGCCGCCGGCACCGGATCTTCAGCACCGCACGTCGCGCTATGGCGGCTGGCTCGCCGAGCTTGGCGCGCCGCCGGATCAACGGCTGATCGCGGAGGCGGTGATTGTGGAGGCGCTCGAGCGTACGCTCGCCGATCCGCGCGGACGTTGGTTGCTCTCGAATGAGCACATCAAGACCGAGAGCGAGTGGCGCTTGAGCGGTCTGCACGAGGGCCGCATCGTCAACGTGGTGTTCGATCGCATGCTGGTCGATGCGGAAGGGCAGCGATGGATCGTCGACTACAAGATCAGCCGCCACGAAGGCGGAGCGGTCGAGCAGTTCGTCGAGCGCGAGGCCGAGCGATATGGGCCGCAGCTGAGGCGCTATGGCGCGCTGGCGGCGGGGCTCGGCACCGAGGCGGTGCGTGTCGCACTGTATTTTCCGCTGCTCGGCGTGTTCCGCGAGCTCGTGATCTAGCCCGCCGCGCTCAGAACGTACCGGAGAGCGAGAACTCGTGTCGGCCCTGCGCGTCGGGCGGTCCAAGCAGCTGCAGCAGCTGCTGCAGGTCAGTGTTCGCGGGATCACGCGCTGCCACGGTGCCGTTGAGCTCATAGCCAGCGCCGCGAGTGAGCTGGACGCTTCCCTGCAGCGCCAGCGGGCCGCCGATGTCGTGCAACGAGCCGATAATCGGAGTCCCAGGGGTGGGCGGCGGGAACTTGAGCTCGAAGCTGCCGAGGTCCGTTGCCGGACGTTCGCTGTGCAGCTGCCGCGCGGTCAAGGTGCCCTCAATCAACGATAGCTTCTGGCCCTCGAACCTGGCCTGCGCGATCGCGAGGTCGAGCTCGCCGCTCCAACCCGCCGGCATCGGAGTCAGGCCCCCCTGCAGCGGCAGCGATGCCGTGAGCGACTCGATATCGGCATCACCATTGGTATGCAGCGTCAGTGTGCCGCGACCGGCCGCGCGCGCATCGTCGCTCTGCAGCTCGAGCCGCAGGCGCGCGCGTAGCAGCGCCAGCGGGTGCAAGGTCCAATGCAGATCCGACAGCGCGATCTGGCCGCTGCGCATTTCAGCGCAGGCGCCCTGCCAGAGCGTGCCGCTCGGCTCCTGACAGTGCACGTCGTTCGGCAAAAAGGCGGGCAGGACGCCCGCCGGCATGCGCACCAGCACGGTGATGAGGAAGATGGCGACAACCAGGGCAATCGCGAGCTTCGACGGCATCAGCGTGCGTGCAGCACCAGGCTCGCATTGACGGTGCCGACGGCGTTGCCGGCCTCGACCACGGCCGAGTCGACCCGCACGCCGTAGCTCTCCCGCAGTTGCGACAGCCAGGACACGAGGCCGTCGAATGAGGTCTGTTCCAGGCGCACGTTCAGTCCGCCATCGCCACTCGGCTGGCTGCCGACCAGGGCGCGCTCGAGCCCGGATTGGCGCGCGCTGCGATCAATCACGACCACGAGCGACTCGCGCATCGGCGGCGGCCCGCTGTTGCGCAGTCCCGCAAGCTGCGGTGCCACGGAGCGCAGCCACACCAGATCATCGCGCTTGCGCTCGAGACGCTGCTCGAGCTCGCCGACGTGACGCTGCAGCGGCAACAGGACGGCGAGCGTCAGCAGTATCAGGGCCGCGATGCCGCCGAACAGCGCGATGCGCTGCTCGCGCTCGCCGAGTCGGGCGTAGTACTGCAGCAGCGCGTCCATCAGTGTGCCCTCGGCGCGCTGCCGCCGCGGCGCATCTGAATGCGTCCTTCGTAGCCGCTCGAGGCCGCGCCGCCCGAAGTCAGCTCCGCCTGCCAGCCGTTTTTACGCAGCGCCTGATCGATGCGCTCGAGGCTCTCGGCATCGCTGGCCTTGAGCTTCAGATCGAGGCCGCCGTCGCGATAGCTCAGCGCCTGCAGCGTGGCGCCGCGCGCGCTGCCGAGCGCCTGCGCCAGTGCCGCCATTGCCGGCATGAATCCGGCGCCGGTCGAATCGCCCTGCGCCGCGAGCAGCCGCTGCTCGATACGCGTGCGTACCGCTCCCTGGCCGTTATCGCCGGGCAATGCATTGCGGGCGATTGCGCCGATCTCGGCATCGAGTGCGCGCTCACTGCGGTGTTGCTGCAGCAGCTCGAGCGACAGCCCGGCAACGTGGACCGCGAACAGCGCCGCTGCGAGGATCGCGGCCAGTCGCCAGCGCCGCCAGCCGCCGGTGCTCGAAACCTGCGGCGCGAACTCGCCGCTCAGCAGGTTGATATAGGAGCCCGCCGCAAGCTGCGGCGCGAGCAGCGGCAGGGGGCCGGAGTTGAGCAGCTGCACTTTGAGGCTGGCGCAGTGCTTGCGCAGCGCTTCGACCTCGCCGGAACGCTGATGCCAGTCCTCGGGCGAGGCATAGAAGATCAGATCGTCGGCGGCGAGCTCGGCGCCGAGGGATGCTTCCAGTGCAGCGCCGATATCATCGGCGGGCAGCGCGACCGCCGACCTTCCGGCGCGACGCAACGACAGTGTCTCGCCGTCGAGCATGACTACCGTGTGACCGGGATTGTCCGGCAGCAGTGAGGCCCCGGCGCAGACCGCGGTGACCGCGATGCCGTGGGCCGAGAGCTCGCTGAGCCAGCCGCTCATCAGAGCGCGAGTCACCACCGCAACGGCCGTGCGACCGGTAAGATCGTCACGCGCACCAACCGCGAAATGCAATGTGTCGATGTCGGCCGCAAGCTGCTCTTCGAGGGCATAGGCGACCAACTGCTGCGGGCGCACGCCGCTCTTGGGCGGCAGTTCGACTTCGGTCAGCAGCACATCCCCGCTCGCCACCACCAGTCCGACCATGCGTCCAATCGTCGCTGGCCCAGCGTCCGCCATCGAACCGGCGGCGGGCGCGCCCAGCGCGTGGCCGTCCGCATCGACTGCCATCCAGCTGCAGGATGATTCGCCGTTGCGCGGAAGCTGAAGAATGAGCCATTCCGCCATGGGTTATTCCGTGCCGAATGTTCGAAGCACTACGTGGATCTGACCGGCGCCGTCTCGGACGAAGAGACTGTACAAGCTGAACCGCGCAGTGCCAATGGAAATGACCGAGCGCAAACGGAAATACTGTGAAGTCGATTGCACCCCGACACCCCCTGCGGTCTTGGCCTGATCCGCCAGACTGGCCTGAAACACCGCCGTGGTCGGAAAACAGCCTTCCGCCTGCCGGTGCGCAAGCAGTTGTTGCGGACCGGTGTTGCTGTATTCGGTCTTACCGCTCAGCCCGTCGAGCACCACCCCCGGTGCGGTGCAGGTATTGATGGCCGTTCCAGGTGGCAGTGCCGCGATGTAGGGCAGCAAGCGATTGTAGCGATCGCGGCCGAAGCCCGGCAGCGCCAGCAGTTCCGATATGCTCGTCACCGGGAGATTCGGCGGACGGTACGCCGGGGTCTGCGACAGGTAGACGCTGTCTTCTGCGCCGTCGGGGAAATTGGGTTGGTTGTCGGCATCGATCCAGTCGGCGATCAGCGATGCCCACTTGGTTTCGATACCGACTCGCTCCAGCAATTGTCCGAACTGCGTGACGGCGGCCTGGCTGGTGCTGCCGTCGGGGGCGAGATCGTTGATGTTGAACTTGCCTTGCTGATCCTCGAGCTGTGCGTACTCGAGCATGACCCCAGGCAGCAATTGCAACGGGCCGTAGCTCTGTGCCCAGGGTTGATTGAGCGCATCCTCGCTGTGATTGGCTCCCGCCTGCGTCAGCAGGTACGCTGCCATGGCCTCGGCACCTTCGGCCGCCAGCAGACCCTGATCGGCACCAAATACGGTCGATGCCCGGCGCGCCGACATGGCGCTCGCAAATGCGATCGCGGTCGCGAGCACGGCCGCGATCGCCACCAGAATCACCGCGGTCAGCAACGCGATACCGCGCTGAGCGTGAGGCGTTCGAGGCATCATCCCGGGCCCTCGACGTGGCGCATCAGCACGCCCCAGTCATCGAGCTCGATGGTCACTTCCACGGCTACCGGCAGATAGCGCAGGACCAGTGTCTGCTGGTCGGCGCCGCCAACTGTCGGCGCCGGCCATTGGCCTTGCCAATTGTGACCTGCGTCCATGAAGCGCATGCCAAAGCTCTTGACATGATCCACGAGCGTGCGCTTGATTGGCTGCACGGCCAACGTC
>DASYNV010000202.1:0-2787 GCA_036008365.1 Steroidobacteraceae bacterium
TTACCTGCCCGATCAGCACACGGTGCTGGTGGAGCCTCGGCCGGATCACGGCCCTTTTCTGGGGTCGCTGCCGCAGTTCGGTGCGGATGTGAACGAGTTCTACCGGATCGAGTCGCTGCCGGCATCACGCGTGCTCGGCCGGGCGGCGCGCGTCATCGCGGTCAATCCCAAGGATCAATTCAGGTTCGGCTACCGCTTGTGGCTCGATGAGAACACCGCGATGCCTCTGAAGACCCAACTGTGCGACGCGCGCGGGCAGGTGATCGAGCAGATCCTATTCGCCCGCCTGGAGATGCCGGAGAGCATTCCCGACAGTGAACTGACGCCTGCGGTGCATACCGAGGGCATGCGCTGGGTACGGCAGGGTCCCTCGCACGATACGGCGCCGCCGGCGCTCACGGCCTATCGTGCCACCGAACTGCCGCCCGGCTTCCGTTTGACGGTTGCCGGCGCTCAAACGCTCGGCGGAGCCACCGTTCCGGCCACCCACCTTGTGTACTCGGACGGACTCGCCACCGTGTCGGTATTCGTCGAAGCTCCGCCTGATCGAAAAGCCGGTGCCAGCGATGCCCCGAGCGCACAGGACGCTCCGCCCCCGATGCAGGGGTTGGCTCGAGTGGGCTCCGGATTCGCCTTTTCCACCGTCGTGCAAGGCCACCAAGTCACCGCGGTCGGCGAGGTTCCGGCGCAGACGGTGGAGTTCATCGCGCACTCGGTCAAGTCGTTCAGCGGCGATCTGCCGCACCCGTAGCCACGCTCATCATGGGCTTTTTGCTCTACTCGCGCCCGGGTTGCGGCCTGTGCGAGGAGCTGCTGGCCGAACTCGCGGCGCTGCCTGCGGCACGCGGCTACCCCATCGAAGTGATCGATGTCGACGGCGATGCGGCCGCACGCGCACGCTTCGGGCACAAGATTCCGGTGCTGCTGTTCGGCGGAGAATTGGTTTGCCGGGGGCGCTTGGACGTGGAGGAAGTACATAAGGCGCTCGCGCACCACGGTTGACCGGTATAATCGGGGGTTTGCCAGGCTCCCAGCCAAAGCCCCTTGATGAAGAATATCCGCAACTTTTCAATCATCGCTCATGTCGATCACGGTAAATCCACGTTGGCCGATCGCTTCATCCAGGAATGCGGTGGACTCGATGCTCGGGAAATGCAGGCGCAGGTGCTCGACACGATGGACCTCGAGCGCGAGCGGGGCATCACGATCAAAGCGCAGAGCGTGACGCTCGGCTTCAAATCCGCGAGCGGCGAGGTCTATCAGCTCAATTTCATCGATACGCCCGGACACGTCGATTTCTCCTACGAGGTGTCGCGATCGCTCGCGGCCTGTGAAGGGGCGCTGTTGGTGGTGGACGCCGCGCAGGGGGTCGAGGCGCAGAGCGTCGCCAACTGCTATACGGCGCTCGAGCAGGGCTTGGAGGTGCTGCCGGTCATCAACAAGATCGATCTGCCTTCGGCGGATCCGGCAAAAGTCATTCACGAAATCGAGGAGATCATCGGGATACCCGCCGACGATGCGGCGCTGGTGAGCGCCAAGACGGGCCTCGGAGTCGCCGAGCTCCTCGAGCACCTGGTCAAGCGCATCCCGCCCCCCAAGGGGGATCCGCAGGCACCGCTCCAGGCGTTGATCATCGATTCATGGTTCGATAATTACGTCGGGGTGGTCTCGCTGGTGAGGGTCATGAATGGTGCGCTGCGTTCGGGCGCCAAGATCCGCGTCATGTCGACCGGGCGCAGTCATGTGGTCGATAAATTGGGGCGTTTCGCGCCCAAGCCGGTAACCCGTGAATCGCTCGAGACCGGAGAGGTCGGCTTTGTCGTCGCCGGAATCAAGGAAATCGACGGCGCGCCGGTGGGAGATACCATCACGTTGGATGCGAATCCGGCGAAGCAGGCGTTGGCAGGGTTCAAACAAGTGCAGCCGCGCGTATTCGCCGGGCTCTTCCCCGTGAGTTCGGATGACTACGAGCAATTCCGCGATGCCTTGAAGAAGCTGAAGCTGAACGACTCGGCGCTGCATTTCGAGCCGGAAGTCTCCACCGCGCTCGGCTTCGGATTTCGCTGCGGCTTCTTGGGATTGCTGCACATGGACATCGTGCAGGAGCGCCTTGAACGGGAATACGACCTCGATCTGATCACGAGCGCGCCGACCGTCATCTACGAGGTCTTGTTGACCGACGGCTCGGTCGTCAATGTGGACAACCCCACCAAACTGCCGCCTCAGGACCGCATCGCCGAGCTGCGGGAGCCCATCATCACCGCCAACATCCTGGTGCCCCCGGACTATGTGGGCGCGGTCCTCTCCCTGTGCAGCGAAAAGCGCGGCGTGCAGAAGAAGATGCTGTTTCTAGGCAGTCAGGTGTCGCTGCAATATGAACTGCCGCTTGCCGAGGTGGTGCTCGATTTCTTCGACCGGCTCAAATCGGCGAGCCGCGGGTATGCATCGTTCGACTACGAATTTGAGTCTTTTCGAGCCGCGCCGCTGGTCAAACTCGACGTGCTGATCAATGGCGATCCGGTCGACGCCTTGTCGCTCATCGTGCATAAGGACAATTCCTACAATCGCGGCCGCGAGCTCGTGGACAAGATGCAGGAGCTGATCCCCCGTCAGATGTTCGAAGTCGCCGTGCAGGCGGCGATCGGCAGCCACATCATCGCGCGCGCGAGCGTCAAGGCGATGCGCAAGAACGTCCTCGCCAAGTGCTACGGCGGCGACATCACGCGCAAGCGCAAGCTGCTCGAAAAGCAGAAGGCCGGCAAGAAGCGCATGAAGCAGGTGGGGCAG
>DASYNV010000203.1:0-9217 GCA_036008365.1 Steroidobacteraceae bacterium
ACCGCCGTAACCTCGCGCGCCGAGATGCGGGCGCGGGCGCGCCTGATCGCTGCTTCCGTGGAATATGTCGGATTGCCGGTGACCAGCATTCTCGACGCCGGCTGCGGGGTCGGGCTGCTGCGCGCCCCGCTCAAGCGCGCCCTGCGCAAGGCCAGCTACACCGGACTCGAATTCAGCGAATATCTGTGCCGGCGCTACGGCTGGCGGCAGGGTTCGATTGCGACCTTTCGCACCCGGGAGCGCTTCGAGCTCGTGATCTGCTACGACGTGCTGCAGTACCTGGCGGCGCCCGAAGCCCGGCGCGCGATTGCCAACCTGGCGCGTGTCTGCCGCGGAGCGCTGTATTTCGGCGCCCTGACCACCGAGGATTGGCGCGAGAACTGCGACCGTACCCGCACCGACCGCATCCCGGACCTGCGGCCGGGCGCGTGGTATCGGCGCGAACTGGCGCGTGCCTTCCGGCCGATCGGCTGCGGCATGTGGCTCAAGCGCGATCTCAATCTCACGATGTGGAATCTGGACGCCGCAGCATGATGGCTTTGGCTGCTGGTGAATTGATCGACTTCGAGGGCGCGGTCGAGTGTCGGCGCGAAGCCGGCGCCGTCAATCTGGTGCTGGCAGGACGCGAGCGGCGCGCGGGCAGCGTCGAGGCGCTGTTCGCCGGCGCCTCCTCGGAGGGCCTCGACGGCTTGCCGAGGACCCTGCACGAGGCGCGCTTGTGCGAATTCGCGGCCGCACCTGGCAGCGTATCGCGTCGCTTTCAATTGATCGCCAGGGAACTGCAAATGGATCTGACTGCTCGCAGCCTGCAACTGCATCGTGAGGCCGCGCGCGAATTCTTCAGCGCCGTGCCGCCACCGCAGGTGCCGCTCGGGCGGCGGATCGGCTGGACGCTGCTGTTGCTGGCATTGAGGATTCCGGGCGTCGCGAGACTGCTGGTCCGCTTGAGGGCACGCTCATGAGTGCGCGCGTTCCGGTAACGGTGCTGACGGGCTTTCTCGGCGCGGGCAAGACCACGCTGGTCAATCGCATACTGTCGGAGCAGCATGGCAAACGCATTGCCGTCATCGAGAATGAATTCGGCGAGATCGGGGTCGATCACGAGCTCGTGATCGGCGCGGACGAGGAGATCTTCGAGACCAGCAACGGCTGCATTTGCTGCACCGTGCGTGGCGATCTGATCCGGATCCTGACGCAGCTGCGCAAGCGGCGGGATCGCTTCGATGCCGTCCTGATCGAAACCACGGGCCTGGCCGATCCGGGCCCGGTGGCGCAGACATTCTTCATCGACGACGAGCTCAAGGAATACTACGCGCTCGATGCGATCGTCACGCTCGTCGATGCGCGCCACCTCGAGCAGGAGCTCGAACGCAGTCCGGTGGCGCGCGACCAGATCGCTTTCGCCGACATCGTACTGCTGAACAAGATCGACCTCGTCGACAGCTCAGCGCTGGCGCGCATCGAGCAGCGCGTGCAGGGCATCAACGGCACCGCCAAGGTGCTGCGCACGCGCAACGCCAACGTGCCGCTCGACCGTGTGCTCGATGTCGGCGCCTTCGATCTCGAGCGCGTGCTGTCGCGCGACGAGGACTTCCTTCAACCCGCGCGGCCTTTCGAGTGGGCGGGGCTGTATGCGCTGGGCGCCGGAGCGCACGAGCTGCGCCTCGGCGCGCTGCACGAACACGGGCATGCTCAGAGCGAAGCGCATGCGGGCAATGGTCACGCCCACGCGCACGCTCAGGTGCTCGAGCAGGTCGATATGCTGCTGCTTCCCGCCGGCTCCGACGACAACGGCGCAATCGAGGCCCACGTGGAAGCCGCGATCAAGCTATTCGACAGCGGCGCGACCTCGCTCGACTTGCACGCGACACTGCCGCTGCGAACTCTCGCGCGTCTGAGCGTCAACGGCGGCGCGCACTATCACGTGGTTCTCGGGCAGGCGGGACACGGCGTGCTGTTCTGCGAGCACGCGCCCGAGGAGTTCGGGCTGCAGCTCTCGGGCGCGCGGCTCATCGATGAGCGTCGTTACGGCTCGCACCACCATGATCCCGAGATCGCCTCGATCGGTCTCGAGGATTCGCGCCCCCTGGATCCGGACAAACTCAACGCATGGCTGTCCTATCTGCTGCAGAGTCGGGGGCAGGACATCCTGCGCATGAAGGGCGTACTGAACCTTCTTGGCGAGGCCCGGCGCTATGTCTTTCACGGCGTGCACATGGTCTACGACGGACAACTCGAGCGCCCCTGGCCGAACGAATCGGCGCGCCGCAGCCGCCTGGTGTTCATCGGCCGACACCTCGATCGCGCCGAGCTGGAGGCCGGTCTCGAATCCTGTATCGCATGAGTGCCGCGCTCGGACAGCTGCGGCCGCGCGGCCGCATCGAGCTGAGCGACTATCCGGTCGATGCGGCCTGGTCGCCCGACGGCAAGTCACTGCTGGTTGCGTGTGGCGCCGGCGCGCTGAACCTGGTGCGAATCGACCACGAACTCAGCAATCATCCGATCGGTGAGCACGCCGGCGGTGCGCTCGCAGTGGCGTGGCAGAAGGCGGGTAACGCGATCGCGTCCTCGGGGCAGGATGGCGTCGTATGTTTGTGGGACGCGCGTACGCTCGACTCGCGCACGATTCATTCCGGCAAGGAGTGGAGTGAGCACCTGGCCTTTGCCGATAATGGCCGGCTGCTCGCGGTGGCCACAGGTCGCACGCTGCGGCTGTTCGATGCCGGCGGCGCGCCGCGCGCAACCCTGGAATCGCATCCCGGCGTGATCGCGGCGCTGGCCTGGCGCCCCAAATCGTTGGAGCTCGCCGCCGCCGGCAACGGCGGCATGCGTCTGCACCGCATCGAGCCGCAGCCCGAGGCACGCGACTATCCGTGGCGCGGTGCCTGCCTGACGGCGCGCTGGAATCCCGACGGCCGTCTGTTGGCGGCGGGCATGCAGGATGGCAGCGTGCACCTCTGGTACGTCGCCAGCGGTACCGAATCGCAGATGCAGGGTTACGGCAGCAAAGTCATCGCCACGGAATGGAGCGCCAACGGCCGCTATCTTGCGACCACGGCGGGCAGCTCGGTGATTGTCTGGGATTTCGGCGGCAAGGGGCCCGAGGGCTCGCGACCGATCGAGCTGCGCTCGCATTCCGAGCGCGTGACCGCTTTGGCCAGCCGCCCCACCGGCACCTGGCTGGTGTCGGCCGCACTCGACCGGCGCTTGTTGCTGTGGCGCATGGGGGCCAGCGATACCCCGCAGGATGCGCATCTATTGGCCGATGAATGCACGCTGCTGCGTTACTCCCGCAGCGGTGACCGGCTCGCGGTCGGCAATGCGCGCGGCGGGCTATCGATCTTCGACTGCTGAGAGCTCGAATTCCATGCCGGGCTGGAGCGCGGGCAGCACGCGCGAACCGGCAAATACATCGGCGTAGCTTGCGAGCTGCAGCCTCAGCGAATGCGACCAGGTGAATCTGGTGAGCGCACGCTGCCGGGCAGCGGCGCCGAGCGCGGCGCGGTCCCGCGTGTACAGCCGGCGAACGGCTTCGGCCATGCTGGCGGCGCTATCGGGTTCCGCCAGCTCGCCCACCTGCGCATCGACCAGTTCCGGAACTGCACCGGCGCGCACGCCGATGACCGGCCGGCCGCAGGCCATGGCTTCGACGATGACCAGGCCAAATGTCTCACTGGTCCCTGCGTGCACCAGTGCGTCGGCCGAGGCGAGCCATTGCGCGAGCTCGAGGCTGTCGCGGCGATAGGGCAGCACGGTGACGTCATCGCTCGGGCGGGCACTGCGTCCGCCACCGACCAGCAGCAGATGATAGGGTTTGCCGAGCAGCGCCATCGCGCCGTGCAACACCTCGAGATTCTTCTCCTCGGAGAAGCGCCCCGCGTACACCAGCAACCGCGCATCCTCGGGCAGCTCGAGGTAGCGGCGCAGGTCGAGCGTACGGCGCGCCGGCGAGAAGATCTCCGTGTCGACGCCGAGCGGCTGCAGCGCGGTGCGCGACACGCCAAGCCGCTTCAAGTAGCTGCACATGGCGCGGCTCGGCGCCAGCACCAGATCGAAGCGATCGTAAACCGAACGCAGGTAGCGCGTGACGGGGTACTCGATGCCATGCCCGAAGCGCCGCCCCAGCAGTTGCACGAGATTGGAATGAAAAAAGGCGATCAGCGGGATGTTGCGCCGGCGCGCAACCGTCGAGGCGCAGAACGCCGGGTGAAAGGCATCGCCAACTTCGATCAGATCGGGCTCGAGCGCGTCGAGCATCGAGCGCCAGGCGGACTTGGAGAGCGGCAGCCGATAGTTGAATGTTCCCGGCAGCTTCATCCCCGGGATCGTGCTGATGCCGTCGGGCACCAGCTGGCGCCGCTCACCGGGTACGAGGATCGAATGCCGGTGCGCGGTATGCGTTCGGAGCCACTGGTGCTTGGCAGTCAGGTAGCGCTTGACGCCGCCGCTCGTGGGCGAAAAAAACAGCGTCGTGTCCACTAGATGCATGCGGATTCCCCGAAGCGATGCCGCATTGCATCGTCATGTCATTTTGCTGTCAAGCAGGAATGCCTGACCGCTGCTCCTCGCTCGCGAGCGCCGGCAGATGCACACGGAAGCGCGTGTAGCGCGCGCTCTTGGTCGCCGCCTGAATCCGGCCGCCGAGCCGTTGTATGTGGTCGCGCACGATTCGCATGCCGTGGCCGCGGCGCGCGGAATCTCGGGCGGTGGTGACGCCGGGCTGAAAGATGAGACTGGCAATCTTGGGCGGATCGAGCTCCTCCGCGGCCTCCGCAGCGAGTAGGCCCTTTCTGACGGCGATTTCAGTAATGCCCTTGGCATCGAGGCCGCCACCGTCATCTTGCACATTGAGCTCGAATCCGTCCTGCGCGCGATCGATGAACTCCACCACCAGCGTTCCCTGTTCGGGCTTCAACAGTGCCGCGCGCCGCTCCGGCGATTCGATACCGTGTTCGATGGCATTGCGCACCAGCTGCCCGATCAGATCGAACAGCGTGCCGATCCAGATTTCGGGAATGTCCTCGAGCCCCAGCGTCACGAGCGTGACATGCTTGCCGTGCTCGGCCGCGAGCCGCTCGCTGAGCTGCTGCAACGCTATCGCAAGCTTGGGCTGCGGGCGACGATGACTGCTCTCGAGTTCGGCCCCGACGCCGGCCTCCTCGGTCAACGGCACATGGACCGAGGCGCAATCGGCCGCGATGGTGATGTGAGTGCACAGATCGCCGAGTACCACCATCGCGGGCAGCAGGTCGTTGCCGCTGATATCGGGTCGCAGCTCGATCGTCTGCAGCGCGCTCTGCGCCTGCGCGAGCCGGCTGCTGACCGTCGGCAGGTGCAGCCCGTGCAATGCATCCGTCAGTGCGTCAAGCTCGGCCAGCAGCTGCTCGATCTTGCCGCGGAAGGAAGTCTGATCGCGCGTCGGCGCACGCAGCATGCCGCGCAGTTGCTCGACGCACGCGAGCGCCTGCGTCAGGCCGGTCCCGAGCGAGGGCAGCTCCGACAGCAACAGCGAGCGATACAGATCGCGCTGATCGCGCAGCGTTTCGATCTCCACCTGGTGTGCAGGCGACAGGGCGTAGATTGAAGTGTCGTTCATTGCAGAGTTACCACTGCATCCGATTGTCCGTTCGACGGCGTGAGCAACGCGATGGCGCCGATGAGCGCCGCACGTACCTCGGCCGCACTGGCGAACCGTTCGGTGCGATCGCGCGCCATCATGCGGTCGAGCAGCGGCTCGAGACCGGCGCACGACGGCGGCAACGCCGGTCGCCGCCCATTGACGTGCTGCTGCATGACATCGACCGCCGTGGTACCGAGGTAGGGCCGCGCGCCGGTCAGCATCTCGAACAGAATCACGCCGGTGCTGTAGATGTCGCTGCGAGCGTCCAGCGGCATTCCCTGCGCCTGTTCCGGGCTCATATAGTAGGGCGAGCCTCGCAGCACGCCGACCATCGTATTGAGATGCGCGTTGTCGAGATGCTTGGCGAGTCCGAAGTCGATCAACACCACCGAGCCGTCCTCGCGCAGCATGACGTTTGGCGGCTTGAGATCGCGGTGCACGAGTCCGGCACCGTGCACGACCTCGAGCGCGGCGCAGATGCGCTGCGCGTACTCGAGGCTCTCGCCGATCGTCATCGGCTGCTGCAGGCGCATCTTCAGATCGCCGCAGGGGAAGTATTCCATCGCGATGAACTCGCGGCCGTCGTGGAATCCGTAGTCGTAGATGTCGACCACGGCGGGATTCTGCAGCGCGCTGATGGCGGCGTATTCGCGCGCGAATTCCTGGCATTCGTTGTTCGACTCGAGCGCGGGCTTGCTGATCTTGAGAGCGACGTTGCGTCCCAGCGTGACGCTGTAGGCCAGATAAACCGCCGCGCGCGTCGATTCGCCGAGCTTGTGCAGCAGCGAGTACTGCGGCAGATCAAGAAAGGCCGGATCGAGGCTGAGTCGCGTCGGCGTGACTGTTCGGGGCGGAGCCGGTTTGCCTCGCCGCGGCGCGCGCAGCCCCAGGCGCAGCGAGTTCGCCATGCGTTGCGCATTGAGGAGGCTCCGCGGCAGATAGTCCAAGGCGCCGATGCGCATCGCTTCGGCCGCGCACAGTTCATTGCCGCCGGCCGCGAGCACGATTGCCGGCGGACAGTGACGAGTTGCCTGCACCGCCCGCAGTGCATCGAGTCCGTCACCGGGATCGGCGAGCGCATCGCCGCAGTTGGCGCTGAGGACGAGGAGATCGAACTCCTGCAGGTTCATTGCAGTCAGTCCGGCCTGGAATTGTGCCGGTGGTGTATCCGTCACCGTGGCATCGGGCCAGAGAATGTCGAGGTGATGGCGCAGCCAGTCACGCAACTCGCGCTCCTCGATCACGAGCAGAATGCGCGGGTTCATTGCTTGAACCGCACGCGGATGCGAGCGCGCTGGGCTACCGGCACGCCGTCGCGCAGCACCGGACGATAGCGATTGCGCAGGATTGCCGACCGCGCGGCGCGGTCGAAAACATTGGCCGGCTCGGACGTCGTCACGGTCACGTCCGTGACTCGGCCCTCGGTCGTCACGGTGAATTCCAGATCGACCCAGCCGACGATACCGCGCGCGTTGGCCTCTTCCGGATACGTCGGCGGTACGAACAACACCCGCGTCAGGCTGCCCTCGTTGATGACCGTGGGAGTGACGGCGGCCGGATCGGCTGCAGTCGCTGCAGCGCCGGATGAGGATGCAGCAGGTACTGTCGGGGCCGGGGTCGCCAACGTCGTCGTTGCGACCGACGCAGCCGCTCCAGTGGCTGCGGAAGGGACGGCGGTTGCAGCGCCGGCCTCGCTGCGGCTCTGCTGCGCGCTTTGCAACTGCTGCAGCTGCGCCGTGAGTTGGCTCAGCATCGTGCTGCCGACGTGGAAGCTGCTGCAGGCGGTCAGCCAGCGCTGCGCCTCGACGGCATCGCCGGCCGCGATTGCATGGCGAAACTGGGCGATCAGCGCCTCGCCGAATGCCAGCTTGGTGGCGCGGACCTCCGTGTCTTCCGGAGCCAGCGCGATCGCCGAATCCAGGTAGGCTCGCGCGCTGTCGTCCGTCGGCTCGATCAATGCTCCGCTGGTCAGGCGCTTGCGCGCCAGCTGCACATAGACCGCGAGTTGATCGGCCCGCGCGCCCTGCGCGCTGCGTTGGGCCTGCTCGAGCGCTGCAGCGTCGCGGACTGCGGCTTCGCGCGCAGCAGTGTCGCGCACGATCTGAGCATCGGTAGCCGACAGTTCCTGAGGCTGGGCCGCGCCCAGGGGTGCCTGATTCGGTTGCGTGACCTGTTCGGCGAGCGGCGGTTTCTCGCTCGATGCCGGCGCTGGCGCTGGCGCTGATGCGTGTTGCCAGATCATCCAGGCGATGGCGACCGCGGCGAGAACGGCGCCGGAAATGCCGGCAATGGCTTGTGCCCTACGCCCACCCGTGGGGCGCTGGGGCCCCGCTGGTCGGACCGGGAATACGATCGCCCGCGGCGCAGGACCAGCGACCGGCGCGGCCAGCTGCCGCATCGCTGCATCGATGAACAGCCGCAGCCGCTGGCTTGATGCGGGCTTGTGCACGAAGCGGAAAATCGTGCCGTCGGCGATCTGGGCGCCGAACTGCGCCTGCAGCTGTGCCGGGCCGGTCAGCAGCAGCAGGAGCTGTGGAAACTGCTCGCGCAACGTCGCCAGGAAGTTCTTGAGAGGGGTGGCTACGTTCGCGGCATCGATCAGCGCGATTCCGGCCCCATTGGCCACCAGTTGATCGATGAAGCGATCGGTCGAAGGCGAGCTCGACACCGACGAGCTCTCGGTCGCCGCGCCGGTCAGGGCCTCGAGCAGCAGTGGGTCATCGGATAGCGCCACGATCGCGCAGGACGGCACGCCCGGCACCGGCGCCGGCGCCGGTGTCGGCAAGGAGGCGCTCTCCGGGGCCGTGGCGGCACCGGATTCAACCGAATCTGGAACGCGCGAATGCATGCTGAAACTCTATGCTGTCTGCCCGAGGGGACACTGCACTGATTTCTCAGTGCGAGAAAAACTGTGACTCCCGTCGACCCACGCTCGCGGATAATGTGACGTCGCTCACCAGTTGCGGGGTGCCTCATGCTGCGCTTGCGCGCCGCGGATGAATCGGACTTAGCCGACATATTCGAGCTCATCGGCGAGCTCGCGGACTATGAGCGTCTGCGCGAGCAGATGGTCGGCAGCGTCGAGGACTTGCGGCGCCACCTGTTCGCCCAGCCACGTTATGCGCACGTGATCATGGCCGACTGGGACGGCAGGCTCGCGGGCTTCGCGCTGTACTTCTTCAATTACTCGACCTTCCTGTGCCGACCCAGCCTCTACCTCGAGGATCTGTTCGTACGCCCTGAGTTTCGGGGGCGCGGTGTCGGTCTCAATCTGCTCCAGGAGCTGGAGCGGCGCGCGCGCGAGCTCGGCTGTGGTCGGTTTGAATGGTCGGTGCTCGACTGGAATCAGAGCGCGATCGACTTCTATCTCGAATTTGGTGCGCGGCCGCGCGCCGGCTGGACGCTTTACCGCAAGCAGCTTTCCACCTGAGCGCAGCTCGATGCCGCGAATCACTTATGTAGAGCCCGATGGCCATGCCGTTACGCTGAAACTCGAGCCCGGACAGACTCTGATGCGTGCAGCGATGGACGCCGGACTGCAGGGCATCGAGGCGCAGTGCGGCGGCAATTGCAACTGCGCCACCTGCCACTGCTACG
>DASYNV010000204.1:0-2519 GCA_036008365.1 Steroidobacteraceae bacterium
GCGCGCCGGAGAGGCCACATGAAAACCGTCGTGGTCGACAAAATCGCTTCGGTCGCGCGGGCCTGCGCGCTCGGCCAGGAGCTGCGGCTCTCGAACGATATTCCGGCCGAGGAAGGCGTCGTCATCGTTGCCGAAGTGCTCAACAACAAATCGACCTACAACACGCTCGAGCTTGCGAGCGGCCGCATGGCCAAGGTGGTCAAGGGCGACATCGTGGTCGGAGCGCTCGGACCGCGTCGTGCGCTCTTCGGTTACTCGGGACACGTGCCTGCTGAGCTCAAGCCCGGGGATGTGATCCAGATGCTCAACATTGGCGGCGTCATGGGCACTTGCGACTCGGCCACGGCCGACAAGGGCAAGCCGTTCGACTGTCGCGTGCTCGGTGTGGTGCTGCAGTTTCCGTATCTCGGCGAGCGCATCGGCATTCCGGCGCGCGTCGGCTATCGCGCGCTCGACCTCATGGCCCCGCTCGAGACGCGCGGCGTACCGGTGGTGGCACTGGTCGGCACCTGCATGGAAGCCGGCAAGACCGCCGCTGCGGCGGCCATCGTCGGACGCATGCGCCATCGCGGCCTCACGGTCGATGCCTTCAAGGCCACCGGCGTCTCGTTGCGCCGGGACATCCACGCGTTCGAGGATGCCGGTGCGCGCCGCACGATGCTGTTCACGGATCTGGGCGTCGTCACGACCACGGGCCGCACCGGCCCCGCACTCACCCGCACGATGCTGAGCGAGTTGTCGGAAGGCAAACCCGACGCGATCGTGTTCGAACTCGGCGATGGTCTGCTCGGCACCTACGGCGTCGATGCGATTCTCGAATGCGCCGACATCCGCCGTGCGCTCACGGCCGTGGTGTTGTCGGCCAATGATCCGGTCGCGGCCTGGGGCGGTGTGCGCCTGCTGCGCGAGCGTTTCTCGATCGAGCCGTGCGTGGTGACGGGACCCTCCACCGACAATCAGGTCGGTATCGAGATCATCGAGCAGCAGATGGGCGTCATCGCGTTCAACGCGCTGACCGATGCGGCCGGTCTCGGCGACGCCGTGATCGACGCGATTGGCGTGTCGTCCGCGGCGCCGCGCGCGGCCGGAGCCGCTGAGTGACGCAGCGTATTGCGACGGTCGTGCTTGGCGGTACCGGCTACGTCGCCGGCGAGCTGCTGCGGCTGATCGCCGGCCATCCGCATTTCGCGCTCGCCGGCGTGCTGTCCGACAGTCAGCCCGGTGAGCCCGTGGCGCACGCGTTTCGCCACCTCGCGCCGGCCTATCCGAGTGAGCGCTTCAAATCGGTGGCCGAGATCGAGTCGATCGTTGCACGGGAGCCCTCAGCCGCGATTTTTTCAGCCGCACCGCACGGCAGTGCCGCGGCGCTGATCGACCGGCTGCTGTCGGCGGCCGAGTCGGCCGGCAAGACGCCGCACGTGGTCGATATTTCGGCCGACTATCGCTTTCGCACCAGTGCCGCCTACGAGAGCGTCTACCAGCACGCGCACGGCGCGCCGCGGCGGCTCGACGCCTTCACCTGCGCGGTGCCCGAGCATCTGCAGACATCACCCACGGCCCACGTTGCGCATCCGGGTTGCTTCGCGACCGCGGCGTTGCTCGCCGCGGTGCCGCTGCTCGCGCTCAAGCTCACGCAGGGGCCGCTGTTCATCGCTGGCGTCACGGGTAGCACGGGCTCGGGCCGCAAGCCCGTCGACGGCACGCACCACCCCGCGCGCCACAGCGACCTCTATGCGTACAGCGCGCTTGCGCACCGCCATGCGCCCGAGATTCGCGCCTGCGCGCAGGCCGCCACCGGCGTCGATGCGCAGTTCGCGTTCGTACCGCATTCGGGACCCTTTGCGCGCGGCATTCATGCCACGGTTCAGGCATCGCTGCGCGAGCCGCGGGACACGGCCTACGTGCTCGAGGCGCTGCGCGAGTTCTACGCCGGTGCGCATTTCGTACGCATCAGCGCCAGCCCGCCGCGCCTCAAGGACGTCGCGACCAGCAACTACGCCACGCTCTCGGCCGTCAGCGACGGCAGCACGGTCGCGGTGTTCAGCGTCCTCGACAATCTGAACAAGGGCGCAGCCGGCGGCGCGGTGCAGTGGATGAATCGGCTGTACGGCTTACCCGAGACCGCTGGGCTCACGGCGCCCGCGCCCGGCTGGACCTGAGCTCGGAGCCGACATGAATGCTTCATTCCTGACCAACGCTGCTTCATCGCTCAACGGCGCGCTGCCGGATTTCCTGGCGCCGGTGTTTGCGCAATACCCGCTGCCCGTGGTCGACGCCGAAGGTGTCTGGCTGCACACGAGCGATGGCCGGCGCGTACTCGATCTCTACGGTGGTCACGCGGTCGCGGCGCTTGGCTACGGCCATCCGGCCTGGACCCGAGCGCTGACAAGCCAGGCGAAGGCGCTCAACTTCCAGAGCAACGCCGTGCCGCTAGAAATCCGGCAGCGCGCGGCCCAGCGCCTGATCCGCTTCTCGGCCCTCGACTTCAACAGCGTGTTCTTCGTCAACAGCGGCGCCGA
>DASYNV010000205.1:0-9575 GCA_036008365.1 Steroidobacteraceae bacterium
GGTTGCGCAAGGTAAAGGTCAGATTGCGCGCATCCGGTGTCCACGCGAGTGACCCGGGCCAACAGCCTTTGACGCCGCCGCACGGCAATCTCACGCTCACGCCGCGGCTGTCGTCGGTGCTTCGAATGACAAGCTCGCGCACCGCCGGCTCGCCGCCGCGCGGTGCGGTATCGCCCTCGACCGCGGCCACCCGCCGAGCATCGGGCGAGATGCTGACCTCTACGAAGCTTCGCGGAGGCCGCGACGGCTCCTGTGCCGAGGCTGCGGCAAAGCCCGCGAGCAGCGTGCCCAGCAGATATCGAAGCATGCGATCGATTGTGCCGGCGCTTCCGCCGCACGGCAACATCCACGGTTCGGATCAACGACTTAGCGGACTGTTCCCGGCCCCACTTGACCCCAGCGGCATGATCTGGATAATTGCTGCCTAGGCAGTAATTGTTAAGGCAGTAAATGCCTAGGCATTAAATGAAGCATTATCAAGCCAAGACCTACGAGGCGCGCAACAGCGTCGGTTATCAGGTCAAGCGCACCTATGCGCTCATGCTCGACGCACTCGAGCCAGCCTTTGCCGCGCACGGCTTTACCTATATGCAGTACGTCGTGCTGATGCAGCTGCGTTCGGGCGCTGCGCACAATCTGCGCGATATCTGCGTCAGCTTCCGCCATGACAGCGGCGCGCTCACGCGTGTGATCGATCTGCTGGCCGAGCGCGGACTGGTCGAACGCCGGCGCTGCGAGCAGGACCGCCGCAAAGTGAATCTGCATCTGACGCCGGCGGGGCTGGCAACCTGCGAGCAGCTGATCCCGCTCGTGGTCGACCGGCTCAACGCCGCCGTGGGAGATTTCAGTCGTACCGAGCTCGATGAGCTGAATCGGCTGCTCGGAAAATTCATCGGTGGGATGGAGCGCGAACTGGCGCGCGCCGCGGGCGCGCCGGATGCTGCGCCAGCACCAGTGGCGAGCGGGACGCCGGAGCCCGAGGCGGTGACATGAAGCGTGGTTCTATGCTGCTCGTGATGGCCGCAGCCGTGGCGACGCTGCTCGCCGGCTGCGTACTGCCGCCGAAGGAGTCAGCGCGAGAGCCACAGATCGACGCGCAGCGGCTCGGACTCATGGCGGCGGCCGTGTCGCCGGCCGATCAGCAGTGGTGGAAGGCGTTTCACGACCCGCAGCTCGATACGTTGATCGAACAGGCGCTGGCAAGCAACCCGTCGCTGGCGCAGGCGTCGGCGCAACTGCGCGCCGCAGTGGCGCAGGTCGATGCCGCGCATGCGGGGCTGTTGCCACGGGCCAGTTTCAGCGGCAGTGCCCTGCGCCAGCATGCGCCTGAGAACTACATCATTCCGCCGCCCCTGGCCGGCGGCGACTTCTGGATGGCACAGATTGGCGCGAGTCTGTCGTGGGATCTGGATTTCTGGGGGCGTCAGGCCGACGCCGTAACGGCAGCGCGCGCGCTGGCGCAGGTGGCCGATCTCGAGCGCGACAACACGCGATTACTGCTGGCTGCAGCATTGGTGCAGGCCTACGTTGGGCTCTATCGCGCCGATGCGCTGGCCGATGTCGCGACGCAGGCCGAGTCACAGCGACAGCACATCCTGGATCTGACTCGTCAACGGGTCACCGCGGGGCTCGACACGCGGCTGGAACTGCGCGAGGCGGAGAGCGAGCTGCCGCAGGCGCGCGTCGAGCGTGCGCAGGCACTGGCGCAGGCGGATCTGGCGGTACACGCATTGTCGATGCTCGCCGGTCACGGTGCCGATCGCTACGCCGCAATCACGAGGCCACAGCTCGATCCGGACGTGGGACTGCCATTGCCCGAGCAATTGCCGATCAATCTGCTCGCGCGCCGTCCGGACGTACTGGCGGCACGCCTGCGGATCGAGGCAGCCGATGCCGATCGCCGCGCCACGCGGGCGGCGTTCTATCCCGATGTCAGTCTGCGTGCACTGGCGGGTATCGCATCCTTCGGCCTCAACGATCTGTTCGAGGCCGGCGCCCGCGGCTATGGCGTGGGTCCGGCGGTATCGCTGCCACTGTTCGACGCCGGCAAGCTGCGTGCGCAGTATCAGGGCCGCGAAGCCGCGATTGACGGTGCCGTCGCGGTCTACAACGACACGGTGCTGCGCGCCGTGCAACAGAGCGCGGATGAACTGACGCGCATCGAGGCACTGATCCGCGAGCGCTCCGATCAGCAGGCGACGCTGATCGCGGCCGAAGACGGTTATCGGATTGCCGAGGAGCGCTATCGCGCAGGCCTCGCCGGCTATCTATCGGTGCTCAGTGCCGAGACACAGGTTCTCAGCGCGCGCCGGCAGAAGGTACAGATCACTTCCGACCTCGCGCTGGCACGCGTCAACCTGCTGCTCGAGCTCGGTGGCAGCTTCGAACCCGATTCACACCTCGCGCGGAACTAACATGAATAATCCCAATCCGGTCGCTTCCAATCCGCCCGTGCGCCGAACCAACGGCAAGCGATGGCTCGGTCTCGCGCTGCTGACGCTGCTCGTGCTGCTCGGCGGCGCAGCCTATGCCGTCTACTGGTTTGGCTACGCGCGCCATTTCGAGGCCACCGACGATGCCTACGTCAATGGCGATGTGGTGCAGATCAGCAGCCAGGAGCCGGGAACGGTGCTCGCGGTGCATGTCGATGACACGCAACCGGTCGCCGCAGCTGCGGCGCTCGTGGACCTCGACCCGGCCGATGCCGAAGTGGCCATGAGCAACGCCGAGGCAGAGCTCGCGCGCACCGTCCGCCTGGTGCGCGGCCTGTTCGCGCAGGTGGCGCAGTTGCAGGCGCAGATCGACGTGCGCGAGTCGGCGCTCGCCACGGCCGAGTCCGATCTGAAGCGCCGACAGGGCTTGCTGGATGACGGCGCGATCTCGGGCGAAGAGCTATCGCACGCGCGCGACAATGTCATCAGCATGCGCGCCGCGGTCGCAGCCGCCCGCCAGCAGCTCGCACAGACCCTGGCGCAGACCCAGGGCACGCGCATCGACAATCACCCCCAGGTGCTGGCCGCGGCCGCGGCTGTGCGCAACGCGGCGCTCGCGCTGCATCGTACCAAGCTCGTGGCGCCGGTCGCCGGTGTGATCGCCAAGCGCAACGTGCAGGTCGGCCAGCGCATCGCGGCCGGCACGCCACTGCTGGCTGTGGTGCCGCTCGACGATGTCTGGATCGACGCCAACTTCAAGGAGGTGCAGCTCGCGCGCATGCATCCCGGGCAGCCGGTGACCGTCACCTCGGATGTCTACGGTGGCGACGTCGAATTCCACGGCCATCTGGTCGGCCTCGGCGCGGGCAGCGGCAGCGCGTTCGCATTGTTGCCGGCGCAGAATGCGTCGGGTAACTGGATCAAGATCGTGCAGCGCGTACCGGTACGCATCCTGGTCGATCCCCGGGATCTCAAGGCACATCCGCTGCGCATCGGATTGTCGGCGCATGTGCGCGTGGATCTGCGCAATACCGCCAACGTCGCCGCAAACGGCCCGGTCCGCAACACGCCGCAACCGGTGCAGGCCAGCGTCGGCGACGATCCGGCCGTCGAAGCGCTGATCGCACGCATCATTGCCGAGAATTCCGGTTCCACGGCGGTCGCCTCATCATGAGTGCAGCCGCCCGGCGAGGTACCGCGGGCGCGGCGGGCGGCGTGACGCCGACACCGGTCACCGAGCCACCGGCTGCGCCGGTACCGTTGCGCGGCAGCGCCATCGGAATCACGGCACTGGCACTTGCACTCGGCACCTTCATGCAGGTGCTCGACACGAGCATCGCGAACGTCTCGATTCCAACCATCGCCGGGGATCTGGGCGTGAGCTCGGACCAGGGCACCTGGGTGATCACCTCGTTCGCGGTCTCGAACGGTGTCTCGGTGCCGCTGACCGGCTGGCTCATGCAGCGCTTTGGCGTGGTGCGTACCTTCGTGCTGTCGGTACTGGCCTTCACCGTGGCATCGCTGCTCTGTGGCCTGTCGTGGAGCCTGCCGTCGCTGATCGCCTTTCGCGTCCTGCAGGGCGCGATCTCCGGCCCCATGATCCCGGGCAGTCAGGCCCTGCTGATGATGATATTCGGTCCCGCGCGCCGCGGTATTGCGCTTGCCATCTGGTCGGTGACGGCGCTGGTGGGTCCGATTGCCGGACCGCTCCTCGGCGGCTACATCTCCGACAACTACAACTGGCCCTGGATCTTCTTCATCAATGTGCCGGTGGGTGTGGTCAGCGTGCTGATCTGCTGGCGCTTCCTGCGCTCGCAGGAGACACCGACGCGAAAAATGCGCGTCGATGTCGTCGGCATCGGTCTGCTCGCGATGTGGGTCGGCGCGCTGCAGATCATGCTCGACAAGGGCAAGGACCTCGACTGGTTCCACTCCACGCCGATCGTTGTGCTGGCACTCGTGACGGTGGTGGGATTCGTCGCGTGGCTGATCTGGGAGCTCACCGAGAGTTCGCCGATCGTCGATCTGTCGCTGTTCAAATCGAGGAGTTTCGCGATCGGCACGCTGGCCCTGTGTCTGGGCTATGCCATCTTCTTCGGCAACGTCGTGCTGATGCCGCTGTGGTTGCAGGAGCAGATCGGCTACACCGCTACCTGGGCCGGGCTCGTGGCGGCACCGAGCGGCGTGGTTGCAGTGCTGCTATCGCCGTTCGCGGGCCGCTTCACCTCGCGCTATGACGCGCGCTGGCTGGCGTCGGCCGCGTTCCTGTTCTTCGGTGTGTCGTACCTGATGCGCGCAGGTTTCACCGCCGATGCCAGTTTCGTGGCGTTCGTTCTGCCGCAGCTCGTGCTCGGCATGGCGATGGGCGTGTTCTTCGTCGGCATGCTGGCAATCTCGCTGGATCGGCTGCCCGCGCAGCGCGTGCCGGCGGCATCGGGCCTGTCCAATTTCCTGCGCATCGTCGCCGGTGGGTTCGCGACCTCGATATTCACGACCTTCTGGGACCGGCGCGAGGCGCTACACCAGTCGCGCCTGGCCGAGCTGGTGACACCCTATGATCCGAGCTATGTGCAATCGCTGACGCAGCTGCACGGGCTGGGACTGAACGATCAGGCCGCCGCAGGGCTATTGACGCGCGGCATAGTCGGGCAGGCCTACTTGCTGTCCTCGCTCGATCTGTTCTGGGTCTCGGGCTGGCTGGCGCTGGCCTTGATCCCGCTGTGCTGGATCGTGGTGCGGCCGGCAGGCAGTGGCGGCGGGCCGGCCGCAGCCGACTAGATCCGCGGCTAGAGCGATGCGGTGGTGCCTGCCATCCGGGTGCGAGAACCGCGTTGCGCAGCGGCGAACGCATCGACGATGATCCGGTGCGCCGAGCTCCAGCGCTGATGAGAGTCGAGTAGCACCAGCCAGACGCGGTGGCCGGACTGTTCGGCCACTACGATCAGGCAGTGGCCCGCCTGCGCCGTGTAGCCGGTCTTGAGCCCCATGACGCCCTCGAGATGGCCGAGCAGCTGATTGGAGTTGTGGAAGCTCAGCCGCCGGCCCTTGCCCGTGGCGATCGTGGCATTCTGCTGGGCCACGATCTGCGCGATGCGCGCATTGGCATGGGCGGCGCGTCCGAGGCGCAGCAGATCGTTGACGGTCGAATACTGGCCATCCTCGTCAAAGCCGCATGGATGGACGAAATGCGAATCGTGCATGCCGAGCTGCTCGGCGCGGGCGTTCATCCGCTCGGCAAAGACCGGCACACTGGGTGCGGCGCGTTCGACCAGGGCCATGCAGGCATCGTTGGCCGAGTGCATCAGCATGGCCTCGAGGGCATCCTCGGCCAGCACGGTATCGCCCGTGTGCAGACCGACGCGCGGATGGGTGATATGGGCGGCGGCGTGGCTCACATCGAGCAGGGCGTCGGGCTGCCAGTTCGAATCCAGCAGCACCAGCGCGGTCAGAAGCTTCGTCAGGGATGCGGGGGCACGATGCACGTCGACATTGCGGCCCCAGACCAGCTCGCCATCGACGACCGCGGCGTACGCGACTGCGGCCCGGGGATAGGGATCGAAGCCGTGACTGCGCGGGGTGGCCCAGACATTGCCGCAGGTCAGAAACAGCGCACAGGCGAGGATGAAGCCACAGGGTCTTCGGTGCATGGCCTTCCGGAAACGTTCCCTAGTCGTGACGCCGGCAGTGTAGCCGCGCGCGCAAACAAACGATAGATATCTGCATCACATTGACTGCTGGGGGCTGTGCGTCGAGCATACTGCCCCATGCATTCAACCATGTCCGTGCGATACATCTCGGTCGCGATCGCGCTGCATTGGGCGATTGCCGTTTTCATTGTCTTTAACTTATCGCTCGGCTTCCTCATGGCGGATTTCCCGAAGCCGCTCAAGCACGGTCAGGCCGAACTCGAGCGCATGCGTCTCGGACGTCTGCGTTGATGGCCAACGCGCTGCCTGACAAGGCGACATTGATTGCGATTTCGGCGCTCGCCTACGTGCTCGCGGTCGCCTTGCACGAACACTTGGGACACGCGACCGCCTGCGTACTGCTCGGCAGCCATGCCACCGAACTGGGGGCCTTCTTCGTCAACTGCGACGACAGTCTCCTGAGCAGCGCCGCGGTGCGCGCGGTTGCGGTCGCCGGCCCGCTCGTGGGCCTGCTGACCGGCATCGTGAGCCTGCAGTTGCTGCCGCGGCTGCCGATTTCGGCGCCGCGCGCGTTTTACTTCACGTGGCTGCTTGGCACGCTCGGGCTCATGAATGCCGCCGGTTACGCGCTGTTCTCGGGCGTCGCAGGGATCGGCGATCTCGGCACCGGCGCCGACGGCGCTCTGCACGGCGTGCAGCCCGAATGGCTCTGGCGTAGCGCGTTGGTCCTGGTCGGCGCGGCGAGCTACTGGCTGGTGGTCAGGATCTCGGCGCGACTGATCGCGCCGCGACTCGAGGGCAGCGGCGCGGCGCGGGTCCGCAAGGGCAGTCGCATCGCGCTGATTTCCTACCTGACGGGCGCCGCGGTCTATCTGGCGATCGGATTGCTCAATCCCTACGGTGTGCTGATCGTCATCGAATCGGCGCTGGCCTCGAGCCTCGGGGGTACGTCGGGCCTGCTCTGGATGATGAACCGGCTGGGTCGATCGCCGGCGGGCATCGGGCCGGAGCTCAGTTTTTCACGCAGCGCAGGCTGGATCGTGACCGCCTTTGCATTTACGTTGGCCTACGCCATTGTGCTCGGACCGCGATGAATCCGACCCACGGCATGTGAGAGCCGCCGGGTACCGCAAGACACGAGGTCATCCGTGAACACTACAAATCAGGCGAAAAGGGTTCCGAAGATGCTCGCTGCGGCTTTCGGCCTGCTGGCGACGCGAGCGTACGCGGCCGCCCCGCTCGCGGTGGAATCCGACGCCGGCATGGTGGTCTCATCGCAGCACCATGCCTCGGACGTCGGTGCCGCGATTCTGCGCCAGGGGGGCAACGCCATCGACGCTGCGGTCGCAGTCGGATACGCGCTTGCGGTCACGCATCCGTGCTGCGGCAATCTCGGCGGCGGCGGCTTCATGATCATCCACCTGGCTGATGGCCGCGACACCTTCATCAATTTTCGCGAGCGCGCACCGCTGGCCGCCACTGCCGATATGTTTCTCGACGCCCACGGCAATCCGATCGCCGACAAGAGCATCAACGGCTACCTCGGTGCCGGCACACCCGGAACCGTACTCGGGCTGGAAACGGCGCGACAGGAGTACGGCACGATGCCACGCGCGACGCTGATTGCGCCCGCGATTCGCCTGGCGGAAGAAGGCTTTACGCTGTCGCGCGGCGACGTCAACGTGTTTCTCGACGGCAACGACGCCTTCCGCCAGCAGCCCAATGTGGGCCGCATCTTCCTGCACGGCTCCGAGCCGCTGCGCGTGGGCGATCTGCTGGTGCAAAAGGATCTCGCGCGCACTCTGCGCGCGATCAGCGATGGCGGTGCGGAGGCGTTCTATCACGGTGCGATCGCCGAGTCGGTCGCGAGCGCGAGCCACGCCAATGGCGGTCTCCTGACCAGCGAGGACTTTGCCAGCTACACGATCACCGAAGCCAAACCCGTGACCTGCGGTTATCGGGGCTTTACCGTCCTGTCGGCGCCACCGCCGAGTTCCGGTGGCGTGACCCTGTGCGAGATGCTGCGCGTGCTCGAAGGCTATCCGCTACATCGCTATGGTTATCACTCGAGCGAGTCGCTGCATGCACTGACCGAGGCGATGCGCTACGCCTATCGTGACCGAAACGTCTATCTCGGCGATCCGGCATTCGTGAGCAATCCGGTCGAGCGATTGCTGTCCGAGCGGCACGTGCGGGAGATCCGGGCGCAGATCCGTCCACACCTGGCCGGTGTTTCGGCCAAGCTGGTCGCCGGCGCGGCACCTGACGAGCACGCCCAGACCACGCACTATTCGGTGGCCGATCGCGCGGGCAACGCGGTCTCGGTCACCTACACCATCAATGACTCTTTTGGCGCGAAGGTCATCGCCGGCGACACGGGATTTTTTCTCAATGACGAAATGGATGACTTCGCTGCCAAGCCGGGCACACCGAATCTTTACGGCCTGGTGCAGGGCAAGGCCAATGCCATCGCGCCGGGCAAGCGGCCGCTGAGCTCCATGACCCCGACGATCGTGCTCAAGGATGGCAAGCCGGTATTGATCGTCGGCACACCCGGCGGCTCGCGCATCATCACGACCGTGCTGCAGGTCATCGTCAACGTGATCGACAACGGCATGAGCCTGCAGGAGGCCATCGATGCGCCCCGCGTTCACCATCAGTGGCTGCCCGACACGCTGGCTTCGGAACCATACGCACTTTCGGCCGATACGGCTGCGGCGCTGACCCGCATGGGCTATCACCTCGCAGCACTCGAGCTCTGGGGTGCGAGCAACTCGGTCGAAGCCATCGGCATTGCGCCGAACGATCCCGTGCAGGCTGCGGCACTCCAATTCCCGCGTCCGGGCAGGTTTTACGGTGCCAGCGATTCGCGCGCGCCGGCGGGATCAGCGGCTGCACCCTGACGCCGGCCCTGCCGCCGCGAGCCATACCGTGCCGCTAGCCTTGCGCGGCTTGTTCGATCAGCTTGCGTGCGCCGGCGATGTTGGTGACGAGCGCGGGCGGAAAACCGTGTCTGGACTCGAGGTACTCCGGCGCATTGCAGGACAGCCAGACTGCGCCATCAGCCCCTTCCCACGCCAATGCTCGCAGGGGCAGATCGAGACCGGCACGCGGCGCGGCCACGAGGATGGGAGTGCCGGCCTTCGGATTGCCGAACAGCAGCGCCTGCATCGGGCGCATCGACAGGCCGGCGCGCTGGGCATCGCCACTGAAGTCGATGCGCGCGAACACGATCAACCCGGCTGCCGTGGCCAGTGCCTGCAGCCGGTCGATCGCCTGCGACACCGAGCCCTGGCAGCGGATGTCGATGATGCCGTGATCGGATACGGCCATGATGTGAGGCTCCTCGACGCAACTGCAACACAGAGCGGTTTGATTGCGCAATGACGCGCCGTGTCATTTCCGCCTGCGCCGAGTCCGAGCTGCCCGAGCTGGTCGATCTGGTCAATGCCGCCTATCGTGGGCAGGGCGGCGAGAGCGGTTGGACCAGCGAAGT
>DASYNV010000206.1:0-3805 GCA_036008365.1 Steroidobacteraceae bacterium
CGCTCGGTATCGCGCAGAGCTTCATCTATAACGAGGGTGACGCCTGGAGCTGGACGCAGAACCTGCTCGAGCGCGCCGTGCAGGAGGTGCTGGTCATGCCCTCGGGTGCGCCGTTGCCGGAACAGAGCGAATCGATCGCGCGCTTCCAGCGCGCCGCCGCCATGCTGGGGCGCCGGCTTGGCGAGATGCACGTGGTGCTGGCGCAGCCGAGTGATGACCCGGCGTTCGCGCCGCACAGCAGCGACGCGCAGCAGTGCGAGGCCTGGGCGGCGGCCGCACGTGCCCAGCTCGAAAAGGTGTTTGCGATCATCGATGCGCGCACGCAATTCAGCGAGGAGGAGCGGCACGGCGTCGAGGTATTGCGCGAGGCGCGCGAGCGCGCGCTGCGCCGGCCCGACGATCTGGCGCGAGCCGGTATCGGCTCGCTCGCGACCCGCATTCACGGCGATCTGCACCTGGGCCAGGCGCTGGTGGCGCAGGGCGATGTATTCTTCATCGACTTCGAGGGCGAGCCGGGGCGCTCCTTGATCGAGCGGCGCGCGCTCAGCAGTCCGCTGCGCGATGTCGCCGGCATGCTACGCTCATTCGATTATGCGGCCGCGACCATCATCAGCGCCGGCGGCGCCGGCCAGGACGAGACCGCACTGGCGCGCAAGCGCAACATAGTCGAGCGCTTCCGGCAGAGCTCGGGCAAGGCCTTTCTGGCCGCTTATCAGGAGGCGTCGGCGCCGATCGCGCACCGATGGGCCGGCGCGCAGAGCTCGCGCGAGCTGCTGAATCTGTTTCTGCTCGAAAAGGCCGCCTACGAGATCAGTTACGAGGCGGCGAACCGGCCGGCACTGCTGAACGTACCCCTGCGCGGGTTGGCGCAGCTCATTTCACATCTTTAGAGGCAACTATGCAGCGTAGCAACTCTCTGGCCGAGCGCTTCATGGGTGCGGACTTGGCGATCGATCCGGACGCAGCCGCGGCACTCGAGGCCGGCAGGGTCGGGGATCCTTTCAGCCTGCTCGGCCCACAGCACGATGGTAACGGCGGCGTAATCGTGCGCGCCTACTTGCCGCCGGCCGAGGCGGTTGAAATCATCGGCGCCCAGGACCAGGTGCTGGCGAACATGCAGCCGGTCGAGCCCCCGGGGCTGTTCGCGGCGCGGATCGGCGCGCGCACGAGCTATCGTCTACGCATCCGTTGGCCCGGTGGCGTCACACAGATCACCGAGGATCCGTACGCCTTCGGACTGCTGCTCGGCGAGCTCGATGTCTACCTGCTTGCGGAGGGTAATCATCTCGAGCTCGGGCGCTGCCTTGGCGCGCAGGCGATGACGATCGACGGCGTCAGTGGCGTGCGCTTCGCGGTCTGGGCGCCAAACGCACGCCGCGTTTCGGTGGTCGGTGACTTCAATGGCTGGGACGGCCGCCGCCACCTGATGCGCAAACGCGTCGAGGCCGGCGTCTGGGAGTTGTTCATCCCGCGGCTGCCGGTCGGCAGCGTCTACAAGTACGAGATTCTCGGACCCTACGGATTGTTGCCGCTCAAGTCGGACCCGGTGGCCCTGCAGGTGGAGCCACCCCCGCGCACCGCCTCGCTGGTTGCCGACCCAACCCCATTCACCTGGAGCGATGGCGAGTGGCTCAAGGCGCGTGCTTCGAGCGCTCAGCATCTGCACGCGCCGGTCTCGATCTACGAGGTGCACGCCGGATCGTGGCGCCGCCGTCCACACGACTGGCAGCCGCTGAACTGGGACGAGCTGGCCGACCAGCTGATCCCGTACGTCAAAGATCTCAAATTCACGCACATCGAGCTGCTGCCCATCATGGCGCACCCGTTCGGTGGCTCCTGGGGCTACCAGGTACTCGGCCAGTTCGCGCCGCACGGCGCATTCGGCGAGCCGCGCGCGTTCGCTCGATTCGTCGATCGCTGTCACAACGCCGGACTGGGTGTGATCCTCGACTGGGTACCGGGACACTTTCCGACCGACACGCACGGACTGGCCTACTTCGACGGCACCCCGCTCTACGAGCATGTCGATCCGCGCGAGGGCTTTCACCAGGAGTGGAATACCGCGGTCTACAACTTAGGCAGGCGCGAGGTGCATTCGTTCCTGATTTCGAGCGCACTGCACTGGTTGGAGCACTACCACGTCGACGCGCTCAGGGTCGATGCCGTGGCATCGCTGCTGTATCGCGACTATGCACGCAAGGAAGGGCAATGGATCCCGAATCGCTTCGGCGGCCGCGAGAATCTCGAAGCGATCGACTTCCTGCGGCATCTGAACGATGCCGTGGCCGAGCGGTTTCCGGGCGTCATGACCATCGCCGAGGAGTCCACCGCGTGGCCCGGCGTGACGCGGCCCTCGCGCGAGTGGGGGCTCGGCTTCACCTACAAGTGGAACATGGGCTGGATGCACGACACGCTGCGCTACATGCAGCACGACCCCGTGCATCGCGCCCACGATCACAATGACATGACTTTCGGCCTGCTGTACGCTTTTACCGAGCATTTCGTGCTGCCGCTCTCGCACGATGAAGTGGTCCATGGCAAGGGCTCGCTGATCGGTCGCATGCCCGGGGATACCTGGCAGCGATTCGCCAATCTGCGCGCCTACTTCGGCTTCATGTGGACGCAGCCGGGCAAGAAGCTGCTGTTCATGGGTGGCGAGTTCGGCCAGGACTGGGAATGGAACCACGACCGCGAGATCGATTGGCCGGCGTTGGAGCATCCGCTGCATCGGGGCGTGCAGAATCTGATCCGCGATCTCAATCATCTCTACGGCACCGACCCGGCGCTACACGCGCTAGACTGCGACAGTGCAGGGTTTCGATGGATCATCGGCGATGACCGCGACAACAGCGTGTTTGCCTATTACCGCAGCGGTCATGACGGTACGCCGCCGATCATCGTGGTATGCAATTTCACGCCGGTGCCGCGCCAGCGCTACCGCATCGGCGCGCCGCGCGCCGGTGGCTGGCGCGAGATCCTCAATACGGATGCGGAGGTCTATGGCGGCAGCAACATGGGCAACGGTGGCTGGGTCGAAGCCGGAACGGCGCCGAGCCATGGGCAGCCGTTTTCGCTGGAAATCACGGTGCCGCCGCTCGCCACTGTGTTGCTTCGCCACGGGGGCTGACCCCGCCGAGGCTGCGCGCGCATGAGTGCGGAGTTGCAGCGGCGCGCGCTGCCGGGCGCGCCCTATCCGCTGGGCGCAACCCCAAGTGCCGAGGGCTGTAATTTCGCGGTATTTGCCGGCGGCGCAGAGCGCGTCGATCTGTGCCTGTTCGATCCTACCGGTCGCGGCGAGTTGCGCCGATTGCCGATGCCGGAGTGCACCGACGGCGTGTGGTCCGGGTTCGCGCCGGATGTAGTGCCCGGGCAGCTGTATGGCTACCGCGCCTACGGCCCGTACGATCCGGCGCAGGGTCTGCGCTACAACCCCAACAAGCTGCTGCTAGATCCCTATGCGCGCGCGCTGTCCGGCGCGCTGCGCTGGAGCGATGCGCTGTACGGCTACCGAATCACTTCACCGCGTGGTGACCTCTCGTTCGACCGTCGCGACAGCGCGTTCGCGATGCCGAAGGCGGTGGTGACGGTTGATCGCTTCCAGTGGGACGGCGATCGTCCGCCCCGCACGCCCTGGTCCGATACGGTCATCTACGAAGCGCACGTGCGCGGTCTGTCGATGCGTCACGGCAGCGTCCCCGAGCGCATGCGCGGCCGCGCGGCCGCACTCGGGCACGAAGATATCGTCTGTCATCTCAAACGGCTGGGGGTTACGGCCATCGAGCTGCTGCCGATTCATTCCCTGGTT
>DASYNV010000207.1:0-3322 GCA_036008365.1 Steroidobacteraceae bacterium
CCAGCGGCAATGCGATTTTTGCCAACTACCTGGCGATCCCTGCGATCCCGCAGGCCGGCGAGCTGTTGATCTTCTGCGGCGCACTGGGCGGCGCGGGACTCGGATTCCTGTGGTTCAACTCCTATCCGGCGCAGGTCTTCATGGGCGACATCGGAGCGCTGGCGCTCGGTGCCGCGCTCGGGGTCGTGGCAATCATCGTGCGGCAGGAAATCGTGGCGCTGGTCATGGGCGGCATTTTCGTGCTGGAGACGGCCTCGGTCATCCTGCAGGTGGCGTCCTTCAAGCTCACCGGCCGCCGCCTCTTTCGCATGGCGCCGATTCACCATCACTTCGAGCTCAAGGGCTGGGCCGAGCCGAAGGTGATCGTACGATTCTGGATCATCAGCTTCCTGCTGGTGCTGGCAGGGCTGTCGACGCTGAAACTGCGATGAACATCGCCCGCAACACTGCAGCGAACAATGCCGGCGCGCGCGCCGTGGTCGTGGGACTCGGCAGGAGCGGCTTGTCCGCGGCGCGCTACCTGCTTGCGCAAGGCTTCGAAGTCGCGGTCACCGACAGCCGCGCCGACCCACCGGAGTGGCCGCGACTCCAGGCGCTGGCGCGTGAGCTCGGCCGCGACATCGTCGTGCGTCGCGGCGGCTTCGATGTCTCGCTGCTCGAGGGCGCCGAGCTGCTGGTGGTTTCGCCCGGCGTCGCGCCGAACGGCGTGTTCTTCGAGGCCGCGCGCGCCCGCGGCCTCGATGTCGTCGGCGACATCGAGCTGTTTGCGCGCGCCGCGCGTGCGCCGGTCGCGGGCGTCACCGGCACCAACGGCAAGAGCACGGTCACCACGCTGCTGGCGGACATGGCGGCCCGTGCCGGAGTGCGCACGCGCAGCGGCGGCAATCTCGGCGAGCCGGCGCTGGATCTGCTGGATGATTCGGCGCAGCTGTACGTGCTCGAGCTTTCGAGCTACCAGCTCGACACCACGAACTCGCTGTCGCTTGCGGCCGCGGCGGTGCTCAATGTGACGCCCGATCATCTGGACCGCTATCGGGACTTCGATGCCTATGCGGCCGCCAAGGCGCGCATTTACGTGCGCTGCGAGGTCGCCGTGGTCAATCTCGACGACGCACGCGTGTCCGCCATGATCGGGCCGGCGCGGCGCTCGTTGAGTTTCTCGCTGCGCGCCGACTCCGGCGCCGACTACACACTATTGCAGCGTGATGACGGCGAGCGCTGGCTGGCGCGTCGCGGCCAGGCACTGCTGGCATTGCGAGCCATGAAGCTCACCGGAGCACACAACGCCGCCAACGCGCTCGCGGCGCTGGCGCTCGGCGAGGCGCTGTCGTTGCCGCTGACGGCGATGCTCGATGCGCTGCGCAGCTTCGGCGGCCTGCCGCACCGCTCGCAGTGGGTGGCGGACGTGCGCGGCGTGCACTACGTCGATGATTCCAAGGGCACCAACGTCGGCGCCACGCTGGCGGCGGTGGCGGGCATGGCAGGACCGTTGCTCGTGATCCTCGGCGGCGACGGCAAGGGTCAGGATTTCCGACCGCTGCGTGCCGCCTTCGCCGACAAGGTGCGCGTCGCGCTGCTGATCGGGCGCGATGCCGGCGCGCTGGCGCAGGCACTCGAGGGTGCCTGCGAATGCCGATTCGCCGACAGCCTCGAGGGCGCCGTTGAAATGGCGGCGGCGCTCGCCCGACCCGGAGACACCGTGCTGCTGTCGCCGGCGTGCGCGAGCCTCGACATGTTCCGCGACTATGCACACCGCGGCCGCGTATTCGTGGCAGCCGTGCAGAGGCTCGCGGCGTGAGGCGCGCGACATGAGCAGCGCGACACTCGCCATGGCGCAGGAGAAGCCGGCCGGCAACGGCCCGGCGCTGGATCCGCCGACGCTGATCCTCGCCTCCACCATCGTGCTGCTCGGTCTCGTGATGGTGACCTCGGCGTCGATCACGATCGCCGGTCGCGATGGCGATCCGTTCGCGTACCTGGAGCGCCAGTTGCTGCTGGTGCTGTCCGGCGCGGTGCTCGCGACACTGACCTTCTCGATTCCGATGCGGCGGCTCGAGCAGCTGGCGATGCCATTGCTGCTGCTGGCAGCGGGGCTGCTGCTGATCGTGCTGCTGCCGGGACTGGGTCACGTGGTCAACGGCAGCCGCCGCTGGCTGCGGCTGGCAGGCGTGAACTTCCAGGTCTCGGAGGCCGCGCGCGTGCTGACGCTGATTTACATCGCCAGCTACGCGGTGAAATTCGAGCCGGCGTTGCGCAGCGGCTTTCCGGGCCTCGCGCGACCGCTCGGCCTGCTCGGCTTCATGGCGCTGCTGCTGCTGCTGGAGCCGGACTTCGGCGCCGCCACGGTGCTGTTCATTACGGGATTCGGCGTGCTGTTCCTGGCCGGTGCGCGCCTGCGCTATGTGCTGGCCATGCTGCTCCTGGCCGGCGGCTCGATGGTGCTGCTGGTGGTGTTCTCGAGCTACCGCATGCGTCGCTTGACCGCGTTCCTCGATCCGTGGGCCGATCCGTTCAAGAGCGGTTTCCAGCTCACGCAATCGCTGATCGCGATCGGCCGCGGCGAATGGTTTGGCGTCGGTCTCGGTGCGAGCGTGCAGAAGCTGTTCTACCTGCCCGAGGCGCACACCGATTTCCTGTTCGCGGTGCTGGCCGAAGAGCTCGGCCTGTTCGGCGTCGCCCTGACGCTGGCGCTGTTCCTGGCGCTCGCCTGGCGCGCGTTCGTGATCGCGCGCCGCGCGTTCGAGGCCGGGCAGAAGTTTCCGTCCTACATCGCCTCGGGTTTCGGTCTGTGGCTTGGCGTGCAGTCGTGCATCAACATCGGTGTCAACATGGGGGTGCTGCCGACCAAGGGTCTGACGTTGCCCCTGATGAGCTACGGCCGCAGCAGCCTGATCGTGACGCTGGCGTGGCTCGGTCTGGTGCTGCGCGTGCACCACGAGACCGTGCGCGGCGCGCGCCGCGGCTCGCGCGAGCTGCGCGTATGAGCATCGAGGCGCCCTTGGCACTGATCATGGCCGGCGGCACCGGCGGACATGTTTTTCCGGCGCTGGCTCTCGCGCGCGAGCTGCGCGCGCGCAGCTGGCGCGTGGTCTGGCTCGGCACGCGCCGCGGACTGGAAGCGCGGCTGGTGCCACCCGAAAACATCGAGCTCGAGTGGCTGAGCGTGAGCGGACTGCGCGGCAAGGGCCTGCTGGCATGGCTGGGAGCGCCGTTGCTGCTGTCGCGCGCACTGCTGCAGGCGCTGGCGGTCGTGCGACGGCGGCGGCCATCGATCGTGGTCGGTCTCGGCGGCTTCGTCGCGGGTCCCGGTGGCGTTGCCGCG
>DASYNV010000208.1:0-2164 GCA_036008365.1 Steroidobacteraceae bacterium
CCTCGCCTACGCGCTCGCCGCGCTCGGTCTGATCCTCTACCGCGCGCACCTGCACCGCCAAAAGTTCCTGCGCGTCGTGCACGCGCGGCAACGCCTGGAATCGGAGGTCGAGGTACGCACGCGCGAACTCACCGAAAGCAACCGGCAGCTGGCGGAGGCTGTGCAGGCAAAGAGCAACTTCCTGGATCGCATGAGCCACGAGCTGCGCACGCCCATGAATGGCGTGGTCGGCATGACGGAGCTGCTCGCGCGCACGCCACTGTCCTCAACACAGGCTCGGCTGACGCAGACAATTCGCTCCTCCTCGCGCGTGCTGCTGCAGATCGTCAATGACCTGCTCGACCTGTCAAAGATTGGCGCCGGCAAGGTGACGCTCGAGGAGCTGCCGTTCGACCTGGGTCAGGTGACGGAGGAGTGTACGACTCTCTTCGCGGGCGCCGCACAGGCCAAGGGCATCGAGTTGATCGTGTGGCCGCCCACACATGAGCACAGTTGGCTTCTGGGTGATGTGCTGCGCGTGCGACAGATTCTTATGAATCTGATCGGCAATGCGGTGAAATTCACCTCCCAAGGTGAGGTCATCGTGCGCGCGGATGTGCAGGCGGGGGTGGAACGGGCGCGAGTGGATATCGTGGTGAGCGATACCGGCATAGGCATGGACGCCCCGACCGTCGCGAAGATCTTCGAGCCCTTTACGCAGGCCGACGAATCGACCACACGTCGCTTTGGCGGAAGCGGGCTCGGGCTTGCGATCTGCCGTGAGCTCGCCGAACTCATGGGTGGCAGTATTTCGGCCGAAAGCCAGCCGCAGGCCGGTTCAACGTTTCACCTACGCCTGGCGCTGAAGACCGCATCTATGCCCGCGCGCAGCGAGCCGGCGCTGCCGCCGAGACGCGTTCGCATTCTCACGCGGCGCCCTGCCCTGGCCGAGTCCCTGACGCGCCACGTCCGGGCTCTGGGTCTAACCGTCCTCGAGGACGACGCCTTGGGATACTCGCCCCCGCCCGATCTCATTCTCGCGGATATCCGCGGGTATCGGGAGCTCATGCTGTCACGTGTTGCCTCGCCCGAAGGAGCGTCCGCGCGGATCATTATCGTGGCCACGGGGGCTGAGCTTGAGCAAGCGGATCTCGTTGACCTTGAAATGCACGCGGTCCTACTTAAGCCCGTGCAACGCGGCGCGCTCTACGAGGTGCTGGCCACCGCCTGCGGTCTGGCGGCGCCGACGGCGTCCGATCACGCGAGCGAGGCGGAGAGCGCCGCAGCTCTCGGCGCGCATGTGCTGCTCGTGGAAGATGAGCCTGTCAATGCCGCCGTCGCCGAAGGCTACCTCGCCGTACTGGGATGCACATCGGTCTGGGTCAAGGACGGCGCCGAAGCCGTAGCCAGGAACGCAGCCGAACGCTTCGATTTGATCCTCATGGACCTGAGCATGCCGGTCATGGACGGCTTCGCGACCGCGAGCCTGATTCGCCAGCGTGGCGGAGCCGGCGGCCGCGTACCAATCGTCGCATTGACCGCCCACGATGCCCCCACATACAAGGATGCGTGCCTGAACGCCGGGATGGACGACCTCCTTTGCAAACCCTATACCCTGGAGGCCTGTGCGCAAGTTGTGAGCCGCTGGGCGGCGAAGCGCGACGGTGCACCGCTGCATTCGGTGTCCGACTCACCAGCAATCGTCGACGCGGAGGTCGTGGAAGGATTGCGCCGCCTGCGCGCGGGTGGACGAGACGATCTGTACTCAAAGCTTGTCGATCTCTTTCAGGTCGGTTCCACGCAGACACTGCAGCAACTCGCGGTCGCTCTGCAGAAGAGCGACTGGGTCGCAGCGGCGGCGCTCTGTCATAAGCTCGCCCCCAGCGCCGCCAATGTCGGTGCCATGGCCTTCGCACGCGACGTGCGCGCACTGGAACGCCTCTGCGTCGCGGGCGAAACAGGTGAGGCGCGGCAACTGTACCGGCAGCTTGCGGCGGCGCATCCGGCGCTCATCGAGGCGCTGCTCAATCAGCGCCTGCGGGCCAGCGCATGAGCGACGAAACGGAAGCCAGGCCGATCGCGATCATCGCCGACGACGAGGATCTTGGCCGCCTGCTGCTGGCCGAGGCCGCTCAGGCAAGCGGATTGGTGCCGCTATGCTTTGACAACGGCACCGCGGCGCTAG
>DASYNV010000209.1:0-3261 GCA_036008365.1 Steroidobacteraceae bacterium
CTGCCACGTATCGAGATCGATCTCCTCGATGTCGCCATCGAGATACTCGATCTCGATCAGTTCTGAATCCTCGTCAACCGAGAGCACGCGAAAGCTCTCATTCTCGTCGATGTTCTCATACCACTGGCCCGCGACGGGCTCGTATTCTCTGGCCACCGGATACGATCCTCAAAGCTGCTGGAAAGGGACGCGGGGGCGCGTCGCAGCGATATTAGGGCGGGAGCGGGCAGTCAGGCAATCGCCCGGGGAAAGTTGCCCTACAATAGCCACGCTGCTCATGAGCGCGCGCAAATCAACACCGCAATCCACGCCGCTGACGCAGGCACGCCGGGTCGTGGTCAAGGTCGGTTCCGCGCTGCTGGTGGACGGTCGCACCGGTCGTCTCAATCGCAGCTGGCTCAAGACGCTGGTCGAGGATCTGCTGCGGCTGCACCGGCGCGGGCAGCAGGTCATCCTGGTGTCCTCGGGTGCGATCGCGCTCGGGCGCCGGCATCTGCAGTTGCCGGCCGGGCCGCTGCGGCTCGAGGAAAGCCAGGCCGCGGCCGCCGTAGGGCAGATCCGCCTGGCCCATGCCTACAAGGAATTGCTCGAGGGGGGCGGGGTCACCGTGGCCCAGGTGCTGCTCACGCTCGAGGACAGCGAGCAGCGCACGCGCTACCTGAACGCGCGTGCGACGCTCGAGGCGTTGCTGTCGATGAGGGCCATCCCGGTCATCAACGAGAACGACACGGTCGCAACCGCGGAGATCCGCTATGGCGACAACGATCGCCTGGCCGCGCGCGTGGCGCAGATGGCGAGCGCCGACTGCCTGGTGCTGCTCTCCGACGTCGATGGTCTCTACAGCGCCGATCCGAATCGCGACCCGAACGCGCGCTTGATCGAGCGTGTGCTGCGAATCACGCCGGAAATCGAGTCAATGGCCGGGCGGGCGTCGTCGAATCTCGGTTCCGGCGGCATGGCGACCAAGATCATAGCGGCACGCATTGCGGTCAATGCGGGTTGTCATATGTGTATCGCGGCGGGTAGTCCACGTCACCCCATACGGCAGATCGAGCGTGGTGCCCGATGCAGCTGGTTCGTGCCCGCTTCGACGCCGCTGGCATCACGCAAGCAATGGATCGCGGGGACGCTGCGGCCGGCCGGGGCCATCCGCATCGACGCGGGTGCGCTGCGAGCCCTGCGCAGCGGCAAGAGCCTGCTGCCGGCCGGCGTGATCGGCACCGTGGGCCGCTTTGACTCGGGCGATACGGTGAGCGTGCTGTCCCCGGACGGGGTCGAGATCGCGCGCGGTATCTCGGCCTATTCCGACGGCGACTCGGCGCGCATCATGGGCCGCAAGAGCGCCGAAATCGAGGCGCTGCTGGGATTCCGCGGCCGCGAGGAATTGATCCACCGTGACGATCTGGTCATTTTGCAGCATGATTATCACCCGGTGCAGTCGGCCCATCCTGCGCCCCTGATCGAGGACAAGCCATGAGCAGCGCCGTGACCCCCATTGCGACGCACCCGACCGAGGGCGGCGTGCGTGAGCTCATGCAGGGCATCGGTCGCGCTGCGGTCGGCGCCGCGGACCACTTGGCTCTGGCCTCGAGTGCCGCCAAGGACAGCGCGCTGCGTGCGGCCGCCGCCGCCGTGCGCGCCGATGTGGCCGGCATTCTGGCGGCCAATGCCGAGGATCTGCGCGACGCGCAGGCCGCGGGGCTCGGTGCCGCCATGCTCGACCGTCTGAAGCTCGATGAGCGTCGCATCGAAGCCATGGCGCGCGGTCTCGATGAAATCGTCACGCTGACCGATCCGGTCGGTGGTGTGATCGCTGCCTGGACACGGCCCAATGGACTCAAGATCTCGCGCGTCAGGGTGCCGCTCGGCGTGATCGGCATCATCTACGAGAGCCGCCCGAATGTGACCGCCGATGCGGGTGCGTTGTGTCTCAAGTCGGGCAATGCGGCCATTCTTCGCGGTGGCTCCGAGAGCCGGCGGTCGAGCGCGGCCATCCACGCCTGCCTGCTGCGCGGACTCGCGGCTGCCGGTCTGCCGGCGGCCTCGATTCAGCTCGTGCCCACAAGCGATCGCTCCGCGGTTGGGGAGATGCTCGGCGGCATGCAGGATTTCATCGATGTGCTGGTGCCGCGCGGCGGTAAGAGTCTCGTGGCGCGGGTGCAGGCGGAAGCACGCGTGCCGGTGATCGGGCATCTCGAGGGCAACTGCCACGTGTACGTCGATCGCGATGCCGAGCTCACGATGGCGCGTCAGATCACGCTCAATGCCAAGATGCGTCGCACCGGCATCTGCGGCGCGGCCGAAACGCTGCTGGTCGATCGCGCCTGCGTGGCGACGCATCTCGCGCCGCTGGTCGGCGATCTGCTGGCGGCCGGTTGTGAGGTGCGTGGGGATGAACGCGTGCAGGCGGTCGATGCGCGGGTCAAGGCGGCAAACGAAGCCGACTGGTCCACCGAATACCTCGATGCCATCATCGCCGTGCGCATCGTTGACGGCGTCGATGAGGCGATCGCGCACATCGCGCGCCACGGCTCGTCGCATACCGACGCGATCGTCACCGCCAACGCGGCCACCGCCGAGCGCTTCCTGATACGCGTCGACAGCGCCATCGTGCTGCATAACGCGTCCACGCAGTTCGCCGACGGGGGCGAGTTCGGCATGGGCGCGGAGATCGGCATCTCCACCGATCGCTTCCATGCGCGCGGCCCGGTGGGAGTCGAGCAGCTGACGAGTTATAAATATCGGGTCGAGGGTACGGGACAGATTCGTCCCTGAGCGCATCAGTCGTGGCCGTGCGCCACGAGGTGGCGCTGCGACTCCGGCGCCGTGGCGCAATGCTCGCAGTTCACCCAGCCTGAATCGCCGTCTTCGTAGTATTCCTTCTTCCAGATCGGCACGCTGTGCTTGACGTGGTCGATGATGTAGCGGCAAGCCTCGAAGGCTTCGCCGCGATGCGTCGCTCCGACTCCCACCCACACGGCGATCTCGCCGATCTCGAGCGGACCAACGCGGTGAGCGCAGTAGGCGCGGTCGAGGCCGAAGCGAGCGCACGCGTCGGCCAGGATGCGCTCGCCCTCGCGCAGCGCGAGCGGCGCGAACGCTTCGTATTCGAGCCGGCGCACCGCGCGGCCTTCGTTGTGGTCGCGCACCGTGCCCTCGAAGGTCACATAACCGCCGCAGCCCGGCTGCCGCAACGCCGCGAGCAGCCGCTGCGGCTCGAGCGCTGAATCATGCAGGCTGAAACGGGTCATCCGCCCGCCA
>DASYNV010000210.1:0-3934 GCA_036008365.1 Steroidobacteraceae bacterium
GTCCGCTTGGCGCGACCCCGCGCACCCGCCAATTACAAAGGCAAGCGATATGCCAAGTCAGACAAGTAGCATTAAAGCACAAAACCGCTATTTCCCGTAGCAATAATATGTTGTTTTACTGCTACATGGGGCGCTTATGACATAGCTGCCGGCGCCCTGCTCTACAACGTGGGACGAAAGCGCCACAGGCGCTGTCCCGGCGGCGCCACGACCTCCCGAGCGATTTGGACTAGACCAGGTTGTGGCGCAGGGCGAGCAGCACCAGCTCGACATCGCCCGAAGTGCGCAATTTCTGATTGATGAGGGTGCGATTGTTGGCCACGGTCTTGGCGCTCAGGTTGAGGATATCGGCGATATCGGTCGCGCCATGTCCCGCCACCAGCAGGCGAAAGATTTCGAATTCGCGCGCGCTCAGCTGCTTCAGCGGATTGTCCTCGCCCGCGATTTTCGACTGCGCGATCGCCTGGGCGACATCGGCGCTCAGGAACAGCCTGCCCGCGGCCACTTCCACGATCGCCCTGGCCAGCACGTCAGGCGCGCTGCTCTTGGTGACATAGCCACGTGCGCCGAGCTGAATCGCGCGCTCGGCGCGCATCGCGTCCTCGTGCATGCTGAACACCAGGATGCGCGCCGTCGGCTCGCGCGCCACGATGCGCCGAATGGTCTCGAAGCCGCTCATGCCGGGCATCGACAGATCGATCACCACGACATCGGGCGTCTCCCTGACGTAAAGCGCGTAGGCGCGCTCACCGTTATCAGCCTCGGCGACGATCTGCAGCTGCGGCTCCTGCTCGAGCAATCGCCGGAACCCCGAGCGGACGATGGCGTGATCGTCCACCAGCATCAGCGTGATCGGCACGGCATTCATTGCCGAGCGCTCCGGGCGTGCAGCGGCATCTGCGCCACGATCGTGGTACCGCGTCCGCTCGCGCTCTCGATGCAACAGCTTCCGCCGAGCGCCTTGACGCGCTCGCGAATGCCGATCAAGCCGAAGCCGCGTGCGGCCGAGGCCGGATCGAAGCCGCGGCCATCGTCGTGTACCGAGAGTTCCACGCGTATCGGCTCCTGTGACACGCTGATCTCAACGTTGACCGCTTCGGCATGGCGCGAAATGTTGGTGAGGCATTCCTGCACGATGCGATACAGCGTGATGCCGAGCTCTCCCTGCAGTGCGCTGCTTTCCTGCGCCATCGACAGGGTGCAGGACACCTGCGGGTGCCGTTGCCGAAAGGCGCCGGTGAGCTCGCGCAGCGCGGCGCCGAGCCCGAGGCTCTCGAGCGCGCCCGGATGCAGGCGCTTGAGCATGCTGCGCACCATCTGCTTGATGCGGCCGATGGCTTCGACGATCGACTGCGCGCTCTCGTGCACGGCGGCGCCGCCGCGATTGCGGATCGCCACCGCATCCGCATGGATGGCGGTAACGCACTGGCCGATTTCATCGTGCAGCTCGCGCGCCAGATGCTCGCGCTCTTCCTCCTGCATCTGCATCAGGCGGCGCGTCAGCGAGTGATTCTCGGCCAGGCTGCGCTCGAGCGTTGCAGCCATGTGGTTGAAGCCGACACTGATACGCGACAATTCAGCCAGTCCGAACGCCGGTAGCCGCGCATCGAGCTGGCCACGCTCGATACGCCCCAGCGCGCCGAGAATGTATTCGACCGGCCGCAAGGCATGCGACACCGCCCACCACACCAGCGCATTCACCAGCACGCAGAACACGAACAGCAATAGCAGCAGGCCGCTCGAGGTGTCCCAGATCTCATCGATCTCGTAGGTCGGGTCGGGCTGGATGACCAACTGGCCCACGGTCACGCCGTTGACCATCACCATGCGCCGGCTCGCTTCCATCGGCAGCGTCGAGACCCTGACCATCCAGACGAACCAGGCCGGCGCCGCGGGTTTGCGCTCACCGTGCGCCTCGTTGGTGTCGATCAGCGCGCCGCGATCGTCATAGAAATTGACTTCGAGATGCCGTATGTCGCGCAGCTGCTTGAGCTGCAGACCCCGGTCCTGCAGCAGCGCGAGCTGGGCATCGAGAAAGTGGCCCGTCAGGTTCATGGTGGAGCGCACTTCGTCCCGGATATCCTGCCGCGCTTCCCGCACGATGTAGGCGCCCCCCGCCAGCATCATCAGCGCGATCAACAGGGTGATCAGCAGGCTCAGCCGGAGCTTCAGGCTGATACCGACGCGGCGCCGCGATTGCCGGGGCGCGAGCCATGCCTGCGAATCGAGCAGCGCGGTTGGAAGACTCATGCGGGACCCCGGGCGCTGCCGCGAATCGGCAGAGCCCGGGGCATCTCACAGGTGAAAGAGCTTGCCAGCCGTAGCGATCAGGCCTTGAGCGCGCCGGAGGCCTTGCCAACGTGCGTTGCGATGGCGTCCATGAGCGGCGGGCTCAGGCAGTCGTAGGGCTCGAGTCCCAGCTCCCTGAACCGTGCGCGCACTTCCCCCATGCGCTTCGGATCAAAGCCCTGCTCGATGATCGAGGACACGAATGCCGCGAACTGCGGTTCGCACCAGCCCTGCTCCGACGACAGCTCGGTGTGGACGAAGTCCAGCCCGTAGAACGGGTGGCCGGTGTTCTCGATGCGGCCGTACATGTGCACGCCGCAGCCCTTGCAGGCATGGCGCTGAATGGCGGCTTTCGGATCCACCACGGCGAGCTTGTCACCGTTCTGCAGCACGCTGACCTTGTCTTTGCCGACGACAGCGATGACCGAAAAGATCGCGCCCGCCGGCTTCCAGCACTTGGAGCAGCCGCAGGCGTGGTTGTGAGCGGTCTGTGCCTTGACGGCGACTTTCACCGGATTCTGCGCGCACTTGCAGGTGAGGGTCCCACCCTGAAAGTTCGGTGCAGCTTTCTTGAAGCCGTTGTCAATCGACGGGTGAAGTGAAATTGCCATTTTTACCTCCGATCGCTGATGACGGCTGGCGCGCCGTCGTGAAACCGATTGTTGCTGATTGCATCTTCTCCATAAACCGGCCCCTCGTCACCGCTCCCGTGTTGCGGGGGGCGGCCGATCTCGGGGCGGACGAGTCCGTGACGATGCATCTTGCGATAGACCGTCTTGCGGCTCAGGTTCAACCGCACCGCCACGGCGCTGACGTTCCAGTTGCACGCTTCGAGGGTCCGCCGCAGCGCGTCGCACTCGGCGCTGCTGAGCACATTGCCGTCGTCCTGATCGACCACGGGCGATGCCTCGGCTTCGGGCTGCGGCCTCATGCCGCCGCCGCCGCTGGCGAGCCAGCTCTCGTCGAAATCCTCGAGTGTCAGATAATCCGATTCGCGCAGCGCCAGCATCGTGCACAGGACGTTGCGCAGCTGCCGCAGATTCCCCGGCCACGGATAGCGCGCCAGGCGCTGCACCAGCGCCTCGTCGATCTGCACCGGCGTGCGCTCACCGGCCTCGATGCGCAGCAGACATCGTACGATATCGGCGGCGTCCTGGCGTTCCCGCAACGGCGGCAAAGTGAGCGAAATGCCGTTGAGCCGGTAGTACAGATCGTCGCGGAACAGGCCGCGCGCGATCATTTCGGCGGGATTACGATGCGTCGCGCTGATGACGCGGATATCCACCGCGACCGGCTTGCTGCCGCCGAGCGGCACCACTTCGCGCTCCTCGATCACCGTCAGCAGCCGGGCCTGCAGCGGCATCGGCATGTCGCCAATCTCATCGAGCATCAGCGTGCCGCCATCGGCGGCCATGAACAGTCCGCGGTGCGCGCGGGTCGCGCCGGTGAAGGAACCCTTCTCATGGCCGAACAACTCGGACTCGAGCAGATTCTCCGCCATCGCGCTGCAGTTGATGGCCACGAAGGGCTTGTTGCGACGCGGGCTGGCCTTGTGAATGGCACGGGCGAGCAACTCCTTGCCGGTGCCGCTCTCGCCGGTGATCAGGACACGGGCATCGGTGCCGGCGACCATGTGGGCTTGCGC
>DASYNV010000211.1:0-3932 GCA_036008365.1 Steroidobacteraceae bacterium
CGACGACCTCGGCACCGGCGGCGGGCAGTCTGGAGCAGGCCTACGCGATTCTCCAGGAAGCGAGCTTCATCGACCTGACGCATGAGTTCGGACCGGCGACGCCGCACTGGAAGGGATTCGCGCCGGAAACGGTCATTACGCTGTTCACCATCCCCAAGGACGGCTTTCACGCCGAGAGCTTCTGCCATCCGGGGCAGTGGGGCACGCACGTCGATCCGCCCGCGCATTTCCACGACGGACTCAAGACCGTCGATGAGATCGATCCGAAGCAGTTTCTGCTGCGGCTCGTGGTGCTCGACGTGCACGAGCAGGTCGCCCGGGATGCCGACTACGTGGTATCGCTCGAGGACGTGAAGCGCTGGGAAGGCAGGCATGGCCGAATCCCGGCCGGTGCTTTCGTCGCGCTGCGTACCGACTGGTCGAAGCGCTGGCCGGACGATGCGGCCATGCAGAACCTCGATGCCAAGGGCGTAGCGCACTATCCGGGCTGGAGCAAGCCGGTGCTGCAGTACCTGTACGAAACCCGGAAGATCACGGCGTCGGGTCATGAGACCACGGACACGGATCCGGGGCTTGCGGTCACCAAGGACGACTACTCGCTCGAGAGCTACATCCTCGGCACCAACCACTTTCAGATAGAGCTGCTCGCGAATCTCGATCGCGTGCCCGAGGCCGGCGCACTGGTCATGGTGAGCTTTCCAAAGCCGGTCAACGGCACCGGCTTTCCGGCGCGCGTCGTCGCCCTCGTTCCCAGGAACTGATCAGTGCAGACCAAGCCGCGCGCGCAGTTCCTTGGCGGTCAGCAGCTGCACGTACACCGGCGAACCAACATCGAATAGTCTGGCCTGAGACAGCGGACCGACCACGACCGGTTCGAAGCCCGCGTCCCGGACCAGTTGGCTCGCCAGCTCGAGTGCTTGGGGCTCATCGCCCGCGAGCGGAATAGCCACCCGCTCGCCACTGCGGTGTGCTTCGCTCTGCAGGCTCTTATAGTTGATGGCATTGAAGGCGCGCACCAGCCGCACGCCCGGCAGATATTCGGCTGAGGCCGCGCCGGTGCCCTTGCGACGCGCTTCATTTGCCATCTCGCCGTCGCGCTCAGGGTACGGATTGCCGGTATCGAGCACGATCTTGCCCGCGAGTTCGTGCGCCAGATCCCGTCCGACCTGCGGCAGGGCCCCATACGGAATCGAGATCAGTATCACATCGCCAAAATTCGCTGCATCGCGTGGTGTGCCGATCTGGGCCGTGGGGCCGAGTGACTGCGCCAGCGGCTTGAGCTCCTCGGGGTGGCGCGATGAGATCATGACTGGGTGGCCGGCCTTGACCCAGAGCGTGGCCAGCGTGCCACCGATATGGCCGGCGCCGATGATGCCGATCTTCAGCGGCGCGGCACCGGCAGCCGCTGCGCCGGCGGTCAGTGGCAGGCCAAGAATCGATGCTCCGAACATGAGCAGCGCGGGAAGGGTGCTGATCGTTCGCATGGCTGTGGGACCCGTCGGGGGGATGACGAGTATTCGTGAGACCGCGGTCCAACTCAATAGCCAGACTGCCGGCGGACCGGGCGCCGGGCTATTGACAGCCGTTACGACTATGCCTTAACTGCCGAGCCCTCGAAACCAGAGGTTTGCCGCATGATCGACCGACCGGTAGCCCATCGCCTGATGCCCTTGATTGCGCTTGGAATGATGTCATTGCCGCTGGCCCTGCCTGGCGCCACCGGCGATGAGGCCATACCGACGATGTGGGATCTTGGTGATCTGTACGCGACGCCCGAGGCCTGGAGCGAGGCGTTTGACAAGACCAAGACCGCCGCCGAGAAACTCGACGGCTTCCGCGGCACGCTCGGCAACAGCGCCGACGCCATGTTCACGGCGCTCGATGCGCTTTCGGCCCTCAACCGCCAGGGGGACCGTCTCGCCGTCTACGCGATGCTCAAGGGCGATGAGGATCTGCGCGTCGCCAAGGAACAGGAGCGTCGGCAGCAGGCGCAGGCCCTTGGCACGCTGCTCGGCGAGAAGACCGCTTGGGTCAATCCCGAGATCGTCGCGCTCGGCGCCGGCAAGGTGGCCGAGTTCGAAGGGCAGCGCAAGGATCTCAAGGATCGATTCGGCTTCTTTCTGCAGGACGCTCTGCGTTCGGCGCCACACACGCTCGGTATCGAGTCCGAATCCGTGCTGGCCGCAACCGGCGATGTGCTGTCGCAGCCGACCGCGGTCTACCAGCAGTTGGCGTTCTCGGACATGCCCTATCCGGATTTCACGCTGCCGAGTGGGGAAACCGTGCGGCTCGATGAGCCGACCTACGAGAAGTACCGGCAGGTCAACGACCGCGGCGAGCGCAAAGCCGTATTCGACGCGTTCTGGGGTACGTACAAGAAATACGAGAGCACCTTCGGAGCGAACCTGACCACGCAGGTGATGGGCGATGTTTTTACCGCCAAGGCGCGCCATTACGATAGCGCGCTGGCGGCCGCGCTGTTCCAATCGAACATGCCCGAGTCGGTCTATCGCACGCTGGTGTCGGAGACCAACGCCGCGCTGCCGACGCTGCATCGATATCTCAAGATGCGCAAGGCGCGTTTAGGCGTCACGGACGAGCTGGCTTACTACGACAACTATCCGCCGATGTTTCCGCTCGCGAGCCTTCCGACCTTCAGCGTCAAGGAATCCGAGACCCTGACCCTCGCGGCGCTGCAGCCGCTGGGTGAGGACTATCTGGCGCTCATGCGCAAGGGCTTCGCGGGCCAGTGGATGAATGTGCTGCCGCATCCGGGCAAGGCCTCCGGTGCCTATATGAACGGCTCGGCCTACGACGTGCATCCCTATCTGCTGCTCAATCACCACGATGACTACCAGTCGCTCACCACGCTGGCGCACGAATGGGGGCATGCCGTGCACACGCTGCTGACCGATGCGGCGCAACCGTACGAGAAGTCCAATTACTCGACTTTCATTGCCGAGTCCGCGTCGATCGGCAATGAAATGCTGCTCAATGACTACATGGTTGCGCATGCCAGGAACAAGGCCGAGAAGCTTTACTACCTCGGCATCGGAATCGATGCCATCCGCAGCACGTTTTTCCGGCAGGTACAGTTCGCCGAGTTCGAGCTCGCGATCCATGAGGAAGTCGAGCAGGGCCGTCCGCTTTCCGGCGAGCGTCTCAGCGAAATGTACTGCGGTCTGCTCAAGCGTTTTTACGGCGAGCAGCAGGGCGTCATGAAGATCGATCCCGCCTATTGCATCGAATGGGCGTTCGTGCCGCATTTCTACCGGGACTTCTACGTCTGGCAGTACGCGACTTCGATGGCCGGTGCGGCCGAGCTGACCGATGCCATCGTCAAGGGCGGAGCCCCGGCGCGCGCGCGTTTCCTCGATATGCTGCGTGCGGGGGCTTCGGACTATCCGTACGAGCTCTACAAGAAGGCCGGCATCGACATGGCGACGCCGGCTCCTTACCGGGCGCTGGTTGCGCGCATGAATCGTCTGATGGATCAGACCGAGGCGCTCGAAAAGGCGAAGTAGGGCGACGCAGGCGTGGCGCCGCAGGGTTGGAATCCGGCGCAATATCTGCGCTTCTCGCAGCCGCGCATGCGGCCGGCACTCGAGCTGCTGGCGCGCGTCGAGCTCGATGCGCCGGTCGCGGTTTACGATCTCGGTTGCGGCAGCGGCTCGATGACGCGAATCATGGCGGAACGCTGGCCCGGGGCCAGTGTGACGGGCGTGGACGCATCGCGCGACATGCTCGAGGCGGCGGGGAGTGCTCTGCCGAATCTGCACTGGCAGCAGCAGGACATCGGCGCCTGGCAACCGGTGGCTGCACCGGAGCTGATCTATTCCAACGCGGCGCTGCACTGGCTCCCGGATCACGAGACGCTGCTGGCGAAGCTGATCGCGTGCCTCAAGCCCGGTGGCTTACTGGCGGTGCAAATG
>DASYNV010000212.1:0-3498 GCA_036008365.1 Steroidobacteraceae bacterium
GAATCAGAAGGCGTGAGGAATGCCTGCACTGGATGTGAAAAGTGACCGCACCTGACCGGAAATCAGGCGAAACCGTTGTACGCCAATTCTTTTTTCTGAAGGAAAGTGGGCCGTTTTCAGGCCTCGAGGATTCTACGGCAGGCGCTACCCGCCGGCACGCCGCTTACGCAGGTACCAGGGCACATAGACGATCACGATCCGGTGCGTCCCCTGCGTCAGCAGACGAGCCGCGACAATCTGGGCGCGCTGGTTGTGAAGAAAATATTGATACCATTGCCGTTCGACCAGCTCCGGCAGCAGCACCGCGATGGTGCGATCAGGGTTATTCCGCTCGACCTCCAGGACGTGGTCGATGATCGGCTGCACCACGAATCGAAAGGGTGAGTGGAGCACCGTCAGCCGCGGGACTGCCTGCTTCGCCCTGCGCGCTGGCTCTTCAACGCACGACGGCCAGAGCCGTTTCAGCGAGTTGGTGCTGTCTTCGCTTTCGATATGCAGCGCTTCGACCTCGCGCGACAGAGTCATCGCGAACCGCAGGGCGTTCTCGGCTATCGTACTCCACTCGATGATCGGCACGATCACGATGGGTTCCTGCAGATTATCGAGCTTCAGATCGCCGGGGGACGCCGCGGTTTCTCGTTCGATTCTTCTATAGTGACGGCCGACCGCGAGCATCAGGGCAATCAGCGACGGCACCAGCAGCACCACCACCCAGGCGCCGGCCATGAACTTGACGACCGCCATCACCACCACCGTGACTGCGGTAGCGGTTGCTCCCAGTCCGTTCACCGCCATGCTGACACGCGCGCCACGCTCCTGGCGTTTCCACCAATGCGCGACCATCCCGCTCTGGGACAGGGTGAAGGCCAGAAATGCTCCGACGGCGAACAGCGGAATCAGCCGGTCGGTGACGCCGTCGAACACGAGCAGCAGGACTCCGGATAGAATCGCAAGGAGCCAGATGCCCTCCGAATAGACCAGCCGCCGCCCCTGGTTGCTGAAGGAGCGCGGCAGATAGCCGTCCTCCGCCACCGCGCGGCAAAGTCTCGGGAAGTCGGCAAACGAAGTATTCGCCGACAGGCACAGCACCAGCAGAATCGAAGCGATGCTGAACCAGTAGAAGATTCCGCGGCCGGCCACCGCGCCGAGCAGTTGAGACAGCACGCTCTGGTATTGCGCGCTTCCCGGTTCGGTCGCGCCGACGTGGTAGGCATGCGCGAGATACGCGATGCCGAGCAGCAACACCATCAGGATAACAATGATTATCGTGAGAGTGCGGCGCGCGGCCGGCACTACCGGCTCGCGAAACGCTTGAACGCCGTTGCTGACCGCCTCGACGCCCGTCATCGCGGTGCAGCCGCTGGCGAACGCGCGCAACATCACCCACACGCTGACCGCCTCGGTGGCCTTGCCCAGATGCGCCGGCGAAATCACCGGATGCGGGTGACCGCCCGCGGAAATCGTCGCCAGCACACCCCAGATTACCAGCGCGGAGAGGCTCAGTATGAAGGCGCAAGTCGGCAGCATGAACAGCGTGCCCGCCGCGCCGATGCCGCGCAGATTCACGAAGGTCAGCAGAATCAGAATGCCCAGGCATAGCGGGAGCGTGTAAGGTTCGAGCGCCGGCACCGCCGAGATCAACGCGCCGACACCGGCCGAGATTCCGACCGCGACATTGAGCACGTAGTCCGTCATCAGAGCGGCGGCGGCCAGCAGACTGGCATTGGCGCCCAGGTTTTCGCGCGCGACCGTATAGGAGCCGCCGCCGTTGGGATACGCCGCGATCGTCTGCCGGTAGCTGAGGTAGACGATGGCGAGCAGGATGACGATCGCCACCGTGATCGGAAAGATGTACGTCAGTCCCGCCGCGCCGATCGGCAGCAGCATCGTCAACGCTGCTTCGGGACCATAAGCGGCGGAGCTGATCGCGTCGAGTCCAAAGGTCGGCACGCCGGCCGCGATGCCGATGCGCTGGTCGCCCGCCTCGCTGGAGGCAAGCGGGCGTCCAAGAATTGTATCGAGCAGTGACATTCCAGGGCCGCGCGCTCACGCGGCATCGCATCAGTTATATTATCCGAACACGCAGCGGCCGCCTGGCAGGGCCGCGGCCTTCGGTCCGAATCCGAATTGTTTTCGACTCACCGATAGCGCCTGAACAATGGCCACATCTCGGGCAGCGGCCGCCGCATCCCACGGCACAGAATGATCGGGCCGTTCTCGTAGGGCATCGTGTATGGCGCGCCGAACGAGCCGATCACCTTGCTCTCCCGGCACAACCCACTCCATTGTCCCGGGTCGCCATTGACGTGGATGATCACACTGCCGTCGTATCCGTGAGTTCCCCAGAGCCAATACTGGAGCTGCCCGCATAGCGCAGGCGGCAGACCGTCCGCGCCGCCGTATACGTCGAGCGCGGCAGCTTCTCCATAGTTCTGCGTCATGATAGCGGCGCGCGCGCGATCGGCGGGCGGCAGCGCACGATAGACCTCGGCAACCTGCTTCTCCATCGCTCGCCATCCGACTTCATCCGAGAAGACCTGCGTCAGCGGCGCACCTATCCCTTCGATCTCGACCGGGCGCGGCCGCAGATGAGATTTGTCCAGGTAGTCCGCCAGCGCCGGCGGATCGAGCATAGGGAGCACCACAGGCATGATCGGGATAGTCAACGCCACCGCCGCCGAGAACCACAGCACTCGCGCCCAGCGCGCCAGCCGCTCACACGCCACCGCCCCGGCCGCGAACATCGTGGGGTAAGCCGGCGCGAGATAATACTCTTTGCCGCGGGCGCCGATGACGATAGCGGTCGTGACGACGAACGCGATCGAGAGGAGCCGCGCGGACTTGAGCCTCGCTACGAAGGCCGGGGCCACGATGCCGGCGATCCACAGCGACGCCATGAGAAAATTCATCGCCAGGATTTGCCCGACCTCGAATCGGATTGGCGTTCCAGTCAGATTCCGATGCGCCGTCGCGTAGTGAATCGTCTCGAGAAAGGGCCATCCATGGCTCTGCTGCCAGAACAGGCTCGGCGCCCCGATAACGACAGCCGCAGCCACGCCATACCAGAGCTGGCGCCACGCCAGCATCCTGCGCGCGGCGGTTGCCGCAATTCCGATAGCTAGTCCGGCGATCCAGATCGCGATGCTGTACTTGGCCTCGAACGACAACCCTGCGATCACTCCCGCCCACAGCGCTGCGTTTCGCTCGCCGCGGATTACCGCACGCGCCAGTGCATAGGCGCACAGCGTCCAGCACAGCGGCTCGAAGGTCGGAGTACCCAGAGTAGAACCGGTGGCCATCAGCAGCGGAGCGATCGCTACCGCCACCGCCGCCATCCAGGCTGAAGCTCTGGACCCGCCCAGCACGCGCGCGAACTCGGCCGTGATCGCGATTAGCGCGAGAGTCGCAACCACCGCGGGGATACGCAGCAGCGTAACGTTGAGGCCGAAGGCCTGCGTCGCCGCCGCGATCAGCGGCACCAGCGGAGGCAGGTCCGCG
>DASYNV010000213.1:0-5055 GCA_036008365.1 Steroidobacteraceae bacterium
CTTAGGGTTGCTGAGCTCGCTGATCGCCTATCCCAAAGGCCTGCGCTTCTCGGACCTCAAGCAGCTGTGCGCGCTCACCGACGGTAATCTGAGCCGCCATCTGCAGGTGCTGCAAGCCGCCAGGCTGGTCGATGTCTCGAAGGGTTTCGAGCACAACCGGCCACAGACCATTTGCAGGATCACCACCAAGGGGCGCAAGCGCTACCTCGATTACGTGGCGGTGTTGGAGCAGGTCATTCTCGATGCGGCCGCGGCCGTCAAGACAGACGGCGCGGGCGACGCCGCGGCGCAGCCGCTGGTGCGGGTTTGATCGTTTGCGCAACTGCTTTGCAATGCAAAGTAGCCGGTCGTCGGCAGTGAGGCGGTGGCTTGCGCTGCTCATGATCGCGGGCGCATTGCCGTCCGTGCAGGCCGCCAACGGCCCGCTCGGCATCGACCACGAGTGGGGGCTCGATAAGAGCGGCGTCTGGGCGCAGAAGTACCAGAATGTCCTCGAATACGGCGCGATCGCGGTCGAGCTCGGCGGCGGCATCTATTTCGGCCGGGATCAGCCGTTGGGGCAGACTTTCTGGCAAAGCGTCGACTCCACCGCCGTGTCCGCCGTCAGTGCCGAGATTCTCAAGTACGCCTTCAGCCGCGCGCGTCCCAACCAGGGCGGCAATCCCAATCGCTGGTTCCAGGGCGCGTGCTGCGACAGTTTTCCGAGCGGAGAAGTGACCGTGCAGGCGAGCTTCGTAACGCCGCTGATCGTCAACTACGCGCGCAGCAATCCGTGGGTATGGTCGCTCGAGGTACTGCCGCTCTACACCGCGATCGCACGCCTGAAGAATCAGGCTCACTGGCAAAGCGATGTGATCGCGGGTTGGGCGCTCGGCACCGCTGTCGGGTATTGGAGCACACGGCGGGAGGTGCCGATCTCGGTGCAGATTCTTCCGCGCGGCCTCACGATCGGCATATCCCGAAGCTTCTGATGATGGCGGATGACGCGCACCAATAGCAGCGCCGATGACGACGATCTGCTCTATGATTGCAGGGTGAGTGAAGAACCCAGGCCACTGAAGGACGACGTACAGCAGCTGCTGGGCGAGTTCGAGCAGTTGCTGAAGACCGCGCTGCGTGACAACACGCTGGCAGCCGTCGCCGTAGCTGCCGCGGTGGGCTTCATCGCAGGCGTGCTGCTGACGCGCCGCAAATAGACCAGAGCCACCGCCGGTCACGGTCCGCTGCGCGATTGCGATCACGCGCCACTGTGTATCTAATATCGCGCCTCGAATGTCGGTCGGCAGTTGGAGAGACAAATGAATCTGAAGGACGTCGCCCTGCTCAGAAGCCAGTGCTACATCGACGGGCAGTGGGTCAATGCCGACAGCGGCGCGACCAAGAAAGTGAACAACCCTGCCACCGGCGAAACCGTCACTACCGTGCCCGCTGTCGGCGCGAGCGAGACGCGCCGCGCCATCGAGGCCGCTGGTCGCGCCTTCGTGAGCTGGCGCACGAAATCCGCCGACGAGCGCGCGCGCGTGCTGCGACGCTGGTACGAACTCATGATCACGCACCAGGAAGATCTGGCGCGGCTGATGACCAGCGAGCAGGGCAAGCCATTGACCGAATCGCGCGGCGAGATCCTCTATGCGGCCTCGTTCATCGAGTGGTTCGCGGAGGAGGCGCGCCGCATCTACGGCGATACGATTCCCTCGCCGTGGCCGGACGCGCGCATCGTGGTCACGCGCGAGCCGGTCGGCGTCTGTGCCGCCATCACGCCGTGGAATTTCCCGGCCGCGATGATCACGCGCAAGGTGGCGCCGGCGCTGGCGGCCGGCTGCACCATCATCGTCAAACCCGCCATGCAGACGCCGCTCTCGGCGCTGGCCATGGCGGAGCTGGCCGCGCGCGCAGGGGTGCCGGCCGGCGTGCTGAGCGTGGTCACGGGCGATGCGCGTGCCATCGGCGGCGAGCTCACGTCCAATCCGCTGGTACGCAAAATGACCTTCACGGGCTCGACGCAGGTGGGTCGCATGCTCGCGGCACAGTGCGCGCCGACGCTCAAGCGCATGTCGCTCGAGCTCGGCGGCAATGCACCGTTCATCGTGTTCGATGACGCCGACCTCGATGCCGCGGTCAAGGGAGCAATGGCATCCAAGTATCGCAACACCGGTCAGACCTGCGTCTGTGCCAATCGTCTGCTGGTGCAGGACGGTGTGTACGAAGCTTTCGCCAACAAGCTGGCCAAGGCGGTATCGCAGCTGAAGGTCGGCAACGGCATGGATGCCGGTGTCGAACAGGGGCCGCTGATCGACCAGGCCGCTCTGGCAAAAGTCGAAGAGCTGGTCGGCGAGGCAGTCGGCAGTGGCGCGCGCGCTCTGATCGGCGGCCGCCGTCACGCGCTCGGCGGTACTTACTATGAGCCGACCGTGCTCACCGATGTGCGCTCGACCATGCGTCTCGCGCAGGAGGAAATCTTCGGCCCGGTGGCGCCGCTATTCCGCTTCAAGGATGAGGCCGAAGCGATCCGCGTGGCGAACGACACCGAATTCGGCCTGGCCGCCTATTTCTACTCGCGCGACATCGGCCGCGTCTGGCGCATGGCCGGTGCGCTCGAGGCCGGCATGATCGGCATCAATTCCGGTCTCATCAGCACCGCCGTAGCCCCGTTTGGCGGAGTCAAGCAATCGGGGCTCGGGCGCGAAGGCTCGCGCTACGGCATCAACGAATACATCGATATCAAATATCTCTGTATGGGCGGGGTTTCGAGCTGAAGAGTCCGTTCTAGGCCGCTGTCGGGAAGCCCAGCTCGAGCGCCACTGCGGGATGCACGATCGCGCCGCGCACGACATTGAGCCCGGCCGCGAGGCCGCGATCCTCGGCGGTGGCGCGCTCCCAGCCCTTGTCCGCAAGCGCGCGCGCATAGGGCAGCGTCGCGTTATTGAGCGCGAAGGTCGAGGTCCGGGGCACCGCGCCCGGCATGTTCGTGACGCAGTAATGAATGACCCCGTCCACCGTATAAGTGGGCGAGGCGTGCGTGGTGGGGCGGCTGGTCTGAAAGCAGCCGCCCTGATCGATCGCAATATCGACCACGACCGACCCCGGACGCATGCGTTTGATCATCGCCGCGCTTACGAGCTTGGGGGCCGCGGCGCCCGGCAGCAGCACGGCGCCGATCACCAGATCGGCATCGGCCACGGCGCGTTCGATGGCGTCGGAAGTTGAAAACAGCGTGTGCACCGCGCCGCGAAACTGCGCGTCGATCTCGCGCAGGCGCGGAATCGAACGATCGATGGCGGTCACTTCGGCTCGCAGCCCGTGCGCCATCTCGACCGCGTTGGTGCCGGCGACGCCGGCGCCAATGACCACCACCTTGGCGGGAGCTACACCGGCGACGCCACCGAGCAGCACGCCGCGGCCGCCCGTGGCCTGTTGCAGGTACTGCGCACCCACCTGGACCGACATGCGCCCGGCGACCTCGCTCATCGGCGTCAGCAGCGGCAGCGAGCCATCCATGGCAGTGACGGTTTCATAGGCGATTGCCACGCACTGGGATCTGAGGAGCGCTTCGGCCTGCGCGCGATCGGCGGCCAGGTGCAGATAAGTGAACAGCACCTGATCACGGCGCAGCCGCGCGCACTCGCTGGCCTGCGGCTCCTTCACTTTCACGATCATCTGCGACTCGCGAAAGATCGCTTCGGCGTCTGCCGCAATGCGCGCGCCGGCGGCGCGGTAGTCATCGTCGCTGCAGCCGATACCGCGGCCGGCGCCCGACTGCACCGCCACCTCGTGACCGGCAACAACCAATTCACGCACCGCAGCGGGCACCAGGCCGACGCGGTACTCGTGGACTTTGATTTCTGTGGGAACGCCGATACGCATGACTGCTCGCCCTCCCGTGTGACGCCGTGGCCCGCGCCGAATCAGGAGATTGTCGCGCCGATGCCGTGGCAGCGATTTGCAAAAATGCTGAACATATGGCCTATAATTGGCAGGTTCTTGCGTCATGGGCTCGAAAATAGAAGATTATGCAAATCGATCGCCAGGATAGACGAATTCTCCGCGAGCTCCAGCTGGATGCGCGGCTCTCCAACGCGGCGCTCGCAGCGCGCGTGGGGCTCTCCGAATCCGCCTGTCTGCGCCGGGTGCGATTGCTGGAACAGGGTGGAGTCATCGAGCGCTACACCGCCATGCTGAGCCCGGGCAAAATCGGCGTGACGGTCAGTTTCATCATCCGCATTACGCTCAAGGGCCAGACCGATCGTGACCTTGGCGCTTTCGAGCAGGCGGTCGCGAGCGTGCCCGAAGTGACCGAGTGCGATCTCACCACAGGCGAGTCGGATTATGTGCTGCGGGTAGTGGCGCGCAGTGCCGAGGATTTCGAGCGCCTGCACAGCAAGGTTCTGACCAAGCTGCCGGGCGTGGCGCGCGTCGATTCAAGCTTCGTATTGCGTTCGGTGGTCAAGAATGCCGGCCTGCCGCTTGAGGTGTGATTTAGTAACAAATGAAACTAATGTAGAATGCATGCGGTTGCAGGCTTGCGCCGCTTGCCCATGGGAGAATACCGATGCCACAGGACCTGTTCGACAATCCGCTCGGCACTGACGGCTTCGAGTTCGTCGAATTCACCAGCCCGGACCCGCAGGCGCTGGCACGCACGTTCGAGGCCATGGGGTTCACGGCGGTCTCGCGCCATCGCTCCAAGAACGTGCTGCACTACAAGCAGGGCGACATCGATTTCATCGTGAATATGGAGCCGCGCGGCCAGGCCGCAGAATTCCGCGGCCAGCACGGACCTTCCATCAATGCCATGGCGTTCCGCGTGCGTGACGCCGGCAAGGCACTCAAGGGTGCGGTCGAGCGTGGGGCGCGCGAGGTGCGCGGCGCGGTTGGGCCCATGGAACTGAACATCCCTGCCATCGAAGGCATCGGCGGATCGAACCTCTACCTGGTGGACCGCTACGGTGCGCACGAGATCTACGATGTCGACTTCGTCGCGATCGAAGGTGCCGCGGAGCGCGAGCGCCAGTCGAGCGCCGGGCTCACCTACATCGATCATCTGACGCACAACGT
>DASYNV010000214.1:0-4229 GCA_036008365.1 Steroidobacteraceae bacterium
CCTGATCGATCAGGAGCTGTTTCAGCACCATCAGCGACAGCAGCGTCGAGATGCCGACCGCGCCGATGGTCACGGTCGCGGCCCCTCCCCGTCCGATCTGCCTGCCGAACAGGCCGGCAATGATGGCCGCAAGCAGCGGCAGCATCGGAATCGCCAGCAGCAAACTCGGGTTCATGTCAGCCCTTCAGCCGATCCAGCTCTTCGACGTTGATCGTGCGCCGCTCACGGAACAGCACCACCAGGATCGCAAGTCCGATCGCCGATTCGGCGGCCGCGACGGTCAGCACGAAGAACACGAATATCTGCCCATCGAGCTGACCGAGGTAGCGCGAAAACGCGACGAAATTGAAATTCGCCGCCAGCAGCAGCAACTCGATGCACATCAGCAGCAGCAGCACGTTCTTGCGATTGATGAAGATGCCCGCCACCGAGAGCGCAAATAGAATCGCCGACAGCGTCAGCATGTGGCCGAGCGTGATCACGTGCGCTGCTCCGGGTTCATCTTGACGATCCGTACCCGATCGCTGGCGCGCGCTGCAACCTGCTTGTTGATGTCCTGCGCCTTGAGTCCGACCCGGTGTCGCAGCGTCAGCGTGATCGCCGCGACCATAGCCACCAGCAGCAGCATGCCCGCGATCTCGAGCGGATAGGTGTAGCGCGTGTAGAGCAACGCGCCGAGCTCACGCGTGTTGCTGTAGCCGGACGGCAGCGGCGCCGCGCCGCGCGTGACATCGATGCCGAGCTTGCGGGTCAGCACCACGCCCGCGACCTCGAGCACCACGATGCCGGCCATGATCCAGCCGAACCAGGCATAGCGTACGAAGCCGCCGCGCAACTCCTCGAGATTGATGTCGAGCATCATGATCACGAACAGGAACAGCACCATGACCGCGCCGACGTACACCAGCACCAGCACGATCGCCAGGAATTCGGCTTCGATGAGCAGCCACAGCACCGCGCTGGTGAAGAAGCACAACACCAGGCTCAACGCGGCGTGCACCGGGTTGCGCGAGATGATCACGCCCAGGGCCGAGGCCACCAGGATGGTCGCGAACACGTAGAAAAGTATCAGCGGCAGCAAGCAGGTCCCTCAGCGGTAACGAGCGTCCGCGCTCTTGTCGGCGCTGATCATCGCTTCGTAGCGCTCGCCCACCGCGAGCAGCTTGTCCTTGTTCATGATGTTCTCGCCCCGGTGCTCCATATGGTATTCGTGGATGCGCGTCTCGACGATGGCATCGACCGGGCAGGCTTCCTCGCAAAAGCCGCAGTAGATGCACTTGAACAGATCGATGTCGTAGCGCGTCGTGCGGCGCGTGCCGTCGGCGGCGACGTCCGAGTCGATCGTGATCGCGAGCGCCGGGCAGACCGCTTCGCACAGCTTGCAGGCGATGCAGCGCTCCTCGCCGTTGGGGTAGCGCCGCAGCGCATGCAGCCCGCGGAAGCGCACCGATTGCGGCGTCTTCTCCTCCGGATACTGCACCGTGACCTTGCGCCGGAACAGCGAGCGCGCGGTGACCGACAGCCCCTGCAGCAACTCGGTGAGCAGGAACGTCTTGATCGGATTGGCTAGGGCCATGCAGCTCTCCAGGGACCGACGTGGTAGCTGAGCATGGCCGCCTCGACGGCGATCCAGACCAGCGTAATGGGTATCAGGATCTTCCACCCCAGGCGCATGATCTGATCGTAGCGGTAGCGAGGAAAAGTCGCGCGCAGCCAGAGAAACACACACAGCAGCACGAAGATCTTGAGCACCAGCCAATGCGTCCCCGGTGCGCCGAGCAGCGTCTGGCCGATCACCGGATAGCCCTCGACCGGACTCAGCCAGCCACCGAAGAAGAACACGGCCGTGAGCGCCGAGATCAAGATCATGTTGGCGTATTCGGCCAGGAAGAACAGCGCAAACGCGATCCCCGAGTACTCGACGTGGAATCCGGCAACGATCTCGGACTCGCCTTCGGCGACGTCGAAGGGCGCGCGGTTGGTCTCGGCCAACCCAGAGATGAAATACACCATCAACAGCGGAAACAGCCAGAACCAGTTCCATGAGCCATAGACGCCATGCTGGCGCGCGACGATTGTGCCGAGATTGAGGCTGCCCGAGGCCATGAGTACGCCGACCAGCGCGAAACCCATCGCGATCTCGTAGGCCACCATCTGCGCCGCCGAGCGCATCGCACCCAGAAACGCGTACTTCGAATTCGAGGCCCAGCCGGCGAGGATCACGCCGTAGACGCCCATCGAGGTCAGAGACAGGTAATACAGCAGGCCCGCATCGACATTTGCGATCGCGTAATTCGGCGCGATCGGCACCACCGCCCAGGTTGCGAACGCAGGAATGAGCGTGATGGCGGGCGCCAGCGAGAACAGCACCTTGTTCGCGCGCGTCGGCACCACGACTTCCTTGATCAGCAGCTTGATGACGTCGGCGAATGGCTGACCGAAGCCGCCGGCAAAACCGAAGATCTTCACACGATTGGGGCCGATGCGCATCTGCATCCAGCCGATCAGCTTGCGCTCCCAGAGAGTTAGGTAAGCCACCGACAGGATCAGTACCACGGTGAGGATCAGCGTGAATACGGTCGAGTGTACGTAGGACGGCAGCGCGAGCCACGCACTCGTGAGCGAATTCACGTGGGCGCTCCGTAAACCATGCTCACGACGCGGCCGTCGGCCGTGCGGCGCAGTGAATTTGCCCGCCGCAATACCGGATCGATCTGGTACATACCGAGGTCAATGATCGGCTCGGAGCGCACCGCCGGCCAATCCCAGGTCACCGCATCCGTCGGGCCCGCATGCACCTCGACGGCAGCGATCCGCGCCTTGAGCTCATCGCGCACCTGCTCCGAGGATTCATAGTCGAAACCGGACAGATGCAGCAGATTGCCCAGCACGCGCAGAATCTTCCAGGCCGGGCGCGCGGCACCGAGTACTCGCGCAACGCCACCCTGGCTTTGCCAGCGCCCTTCGAGACTCACGTAGCTGCCAGAGCTTTCGGCGAAGGTGCCGGCCGGCAGCAGCACGTGTGCGACACGGCGCATCTCGGCACTCGCGTACGGGGTTATGGCGACCACAGCGCGCGAGCGCGCCAACGTCTCGAGCGCAGCGCTCTGCGCCGCATCGGCCCAAGGCTCGCAATGAAGCAGCAGATAGCCGCTCAGCGGCCGCTCGAGCATCGCGCGCGCATCGAGGCCGACTTTCGCTCGAGGCGTGCCGGCGATGCCCCGATGCGGCAGCACGCCCGCGAGACAGGCGCCCACGGCGTTGCCGCCTTCGGCGAGCTCGCCAATCGACGCGCCGGTTGCCGCGGCCACCGCGCGCGCGAGGGCTCGCAGCTCGCTGTAGCGGCTGCTGCGCAGAGCCAGCGCCCCCAGCCAGATTGCGCGTCGCGCACCCGCCTTGAGCATATCGGCCAGAGCTCGGTGGCCCGCCTCGGCCGTGACGCCTGCAAGCAGTGGCGCCACCGTGCCCGGCGGCTGTGCCTCGCCGAGTGCTGCACGTAGCACCGCCGCCAGCGCTGCCACATCGCCGTCGTTGTGCGCCACCAGGTAACGGGCAACCGGAAACAGATATTTGAACAACGTCGGATTGATGAACCCGACCTTCGCGCCCCTGAGCGCGGCCTTGCGCACGCGGTGCGCGAGGATCGGCACCTCGTGACGCAGGTTCGAGCCGATCACGAGCAGCGCATCGAGCTCATCGATGGCCGCAATCGAGTGTCCGAGTTCCGGCGCGCGCGCATCGGCGGCCTGATCGCGGAAATCGCGGTGGCGCAGGCGGTGATCGATATTGCTGCTGCCGAGCCCATCGGCGAGCCGCGTCAATAGATAGTGTTCCTCGAGCGTGCTCGAAGGATGCGCCAGCAGCCCCAGGCCCTCGCTGCTGCCCGCCGCCCCTTGCAGCAACCCGGCGGCGGCCTCGAGCGCCTGATCCCAGGGCACTTCGCGCCAGCTGCCATCGCTCTGCTTGAGCTGGGGCGCGAGCACGCGGTCGTCGCTGTAGATGCCCTCGTAGCTGAACCGGTCGCGGTCGGCAATCCAGGTCTCGTTGATCTGTTCGCACGCGCGCGGCACCACGCGCATGAGCCGGCCGCGCAGCACGTGGCCGAAGAGCTGCGTGCCGACCCCGTCGTGCGGCGACACCAGCGGATACTGCGTCATCTCCCAGCCGCGCCCGCGGTAACGGAACGGCTTGCTGTTGAGCGCGCCGACCGGGCACAGATCGATGATGTT
>DASYNV010000215.1:0-6250 GCA_036008365.1 Steroidobacteraceae bacterium
CGGACATCCACATCGAGCCGTTCGAGAACCGCCTGGTGGTGAGATTCCGTGTCGACGGTATTCTGCGCGAGGTGCTGCAGTCCAAGCGCGGCGTCGCGCCGCTGGTGGTCTCTCGCATCAAGGTCATGTCCAGACTCGACATCGCCGAGAAGCGCCTGCCGCAGGACGGACGTATCAGCCTGCGCATCGCCGGCCGCGCGGTTGACGTGCGCGTCTCGACCATTCCTTCCGGCCACGGCGAGCGCGTGGTGCTGCGTCTGCTCGACAAGCAGGCCGGCCGGCTCGATCTCAATTCGCTCGGCATGGGAGCGGACACACAGCGGCTAATGAATGACCTGATCCACAAGCCGCACGGCATTCTACTGGTCACCGGCCCGACCGGTTCGGGCAAGACCACGACGCTGTACGCCGCGCTCGAGAAGCTCAACGACAACACGCGCAACATCATGACGGTCGAGGATCCGATCGAGTACTACATCGACGGCATTGGCCAGACGCAGGTCAACACCAAGGTCGAGATGACCTTCGCGCGCGGCCTGCGCGCGATCCTGCGCCAGGATCCCGATGTGGTGCTGGTCGGCGAAATCCGCGATCTAGAAACCGCGCAGATCGCCGTGCAGGCGAGCCTGACCGGACACCTGGTGCTCTCGACGCTGCACACCAACACCGCGGCGGGCGCGCTCACGCGCCTGCGCGACATGGGCATCGAGCCGTTCCTGCTCTCCTCGAGCCTGGTCGGCGTGCTGGCGCAGCGCCTGGTACGTGTGCTCAACCCCGAAACCCGGCAGGCCTTTCCGGCCGGTGAGTACGAGCGCCGGCTGCTGGGCCTGAATGCCGACGATCCCTCGCCGACGCTGTATCGGCCCGGACGCGACCCCGGCGGCGGTTACCGCGGCCGCACCGGCATCTACGAGCTGATCCTGATCGACGATACCCTGCGCACCATGATTCACGATGGCGTCGGTGAGCACGACCTGGAGCGCTACGCGCGCAAGTTCACGCCCTCGATCCGCGACGATGGGCTCGCGCGCGTGCTCAAGGGCCAGACCACGATCGAAGAAGTGTTGCGCGTGACGCGCGAGGATTGAGGCCCGCTCGGGCTTTAGTCGATGGGGGCCTTCGAATACACCGCACTCGACACCGCCGGACGCTCGCGCAAGGGCGTGATCGAAGGCGATACGGCGCGCCACGTGCGTTCTTTGCTGCGCGAGCGGCAACTGCTGCCGGTTACGATCGAAGAAGTCGCCGCGCAAGAGGCGCGTCGCCGGAAGCGCGGCGGCCTGACGCTCCGGCGTGGCGTCTCAGCGGGCGATCTGTCGCTCATGACGCGGCAGCTCTCGACCCTGGTGCGCGCCGGCCTGCCGCTCGAGGAGGCACTGCTGGCAGTCTCCGAGCAGACCGAGCGGCCGCGCGTGCAGAGCATCGTGCTCGGCGTGCGCGCCAAGGTGATCGAGGGCCACACGCTGGCGGCCGGCCTGAACGACTTCCCGAGCGTGTTCCCCGAGATTTATCGCGCCACGGTCTCGGCGGGCGAGCAATCCGGGCATCTCGATTCGGTGCTGGAGCGGCTGGCCGACTACACCGAATCGCGCGAGCAGATGCGCCAGAAGGTCTTGGGCGCCATGCTCTATCCGATCGTGCTCACCGTCATGTGTTTTACGATCGTATCGATTCTGCTGACCTACGTCGTACCCAAGGTGGTCGAAGTATTCGAAGCCAACCGCGCCAAGCTGCCGCTGGCAACGCAGGTGCTGGTGGCGGTCAGCGGCTTTCTGCGCAGCTACGGCATCTATCTGCTGCTTGCAGTCGGCGTCGCGAGCTTTCTGATCTGGCGGGCGCTGCGGGTGCGCGCGACACGCTGGCGCTTTCACCGCGGACTGCTGCGGCTGCCGGTGTTTGGACGCATCGTGCGCGGCTTCAACACCGCGCGCTTCACTCGCACGCTGAGCATTCTGACCGCGAGCGCGGTCCCGGTGCTCGATTCGCTGCGCATCGCGAGCGAAGTCGTCACCAATCTGCCGATGCGCGACGCGGTCGGCGACGCCGCCGCGCGCGTGCGCGAGGGCGCGCCGATCGGGCGTTCGCTGGCCGCTAGCCGACTGTTTCCACCGATGACGATCCACCTGATATCAAGCGGCGAATCGAGCGGCGAGCTCCAGGCGATGCTCGAGCGCGCCGCGCTCAACCAGGAGCGGGAGCTCGACGGGCTGCTGGGGGCGCTGGTCGGACTGCTCGGTCCGGTACTGATCGTGGGCATGGGATTGTTCGTAATGGGCATCGTTTTTGCGATGCTGTTACCCATTTTTGAAATGAATCAGCTGATTCGCTGAGGGTGCCGTTGCATCGGCTTTTGATTCGCATTATTTTCGGCGCAACTAGGGACTGGGGCGGTATCGAATTTACTTAAGACCATCGCTATGGGCGGAAATCCAGATTCGGACGAATACGAAGAGGATGAAGCGGACGAGATTGCTGGCGACGACGATCTCGATCTCGACCGCGCAATCAAGGATATGGAGATCGCCAAGCGCCGCAGCATCAAGGTCGGCGAACCGGCGTGGCGCCGGCTCGAGCAGCGCCTGGAACAGAAGCGCACGGCCGAGCTGATCAGCGATCTCGAGGACTATGACATCGGTACCGGCGATGAGTCATCGAGCACCCGCTCAGGCCACGACAAGGCGCGATCGCGCTAGATAGCGCCCTTGGCCGCTCCAGCCCTGCCACCCCCGGCCCTGCCCGCCGGTGGCTTGCCCGCACTCAAGCCCGCGCCACGGCGCAGCACGCCGACCACGACACCCTCGATCAGCAGCGCCTCCTGCTTGAGGTCGACCCGCAGCGGCTCGAAGTCGGCGTTTTCGGGCATCAGCCAGACCGTGCTGCCCTCCTGCCTGTAACGCTTCACCGTCACTTCATTCTCCAGACGCGCGACTACTATCTGGCGCTGGCGCACCTCGCTGGTGCGATGGACCGCCACCAGGTCCCCATCCAGGATGCCGGCGTCCTTCATGCTCATGCCCACGACCTTGAGCAGGTAATGTGGCCGGGGCTGGAACACCCCCGGATCGATCGACAGGTGCTCGACGATATTCTCCTCCGCCAGGATCGGGCGCCCGGCCGCTACGGCGCCGATCAGCGGCAGCCCAAGTTGCTCGCGCAACGTGTCCTGCAGCTGGATACCGCGCGCAGCGCCGGGCAGCAGCTGAATCACCCCTTTGCGCGCTAGCGTGCGCAGGTGCTCCTCGGCCGCGTTGGGCGAGCGAAAACCGAGCTCCGCCGCAATTTCAGCCCGCGTCGGCGGCATACCGGTCTCGGAAAGGCTGCGCTGGATGAAGCGCAGGACCCGGGTCTGGCGTGGTGTCAGATCGGACATACTGTACTTTTATACAGTAAATGCGATCGCGTCGCAAATCCCGTCGACACGCCTGCCGGTGATCGCTGCGAGCTGCGCTGTTCGAAGCGATGTCCGAATGATTTGTCGGCCAGTGCTGACAGCGGATTACGATATCGCTATTGCATTAGTAGGTTAAATTTGGTCAAGTTGGCAGCCGCAAAATCGCCCCGCAGCGGAAACGTTCGGCGCGATGCGGTTTTTATCCAGTGCAAGTCAAAGGGGACCGACATGAACAAGAGTATCGTTGTGAAGCTGGCCGCGGCCGTTGCGGTCGTTGCGCTCGCCGGCTGCACTGACCTCAAGCCGCTTCAAGCTGACGTCGACAGCCTGAAGCAGCAGGTCAGCAAACTGCAGACGGATGTCGAGGCAGCGAAGGCGTCGGCTGATTCCGCTTCGCGCGCGGCCAGTGCTGCCCAGAGCTCGGCCAACCAGGCTGCCACGGCTGCGAGCGGCGCACAGAGCACCGCGAACCAGGCGCTGTCGGCGGCACAGGCTGCTCAGTCCTCGGTTGATGCGACCAATGAGAAGATTGATCGCATGTTCAAGAAGTCGGTCTCGAAGTAACTCTACCGACTCAGGCCTGAAAACGCCGCGGTCTGCGCGGCGTTTTCTCAATTTTGGGCTGCGACACCGGAGCGAGTTCGCCGGTGGGCGCCCGAGCTTGGCCTTTTGCCAGCGCGTGTGGATCTGACCGAGGCGCTGCTACGCGCCTGCCAACGCGTTGATCAGTCCATAGATGCCGACGCCGAGCGCCGCCAGCGCATCTCCGGCAATCAGGCCTCCCCCTATCAGCGACACGAAGCTCATGTCGGCGGGCAATACTGCGGCCTGCGCTCTGCCGCGCCGTTTCAGGATCCAGTCGACCGCGTGGCCGAGCACGCTGCCGCACCCGAACCAGGCCGATGTGGGCAGGTTCACGAAGCCGCCGAACGAGGACGCATAGGGTGAGGGCAGAATCACCGCAAAGATCGTAAAGTCGGCCACTTTCGCCGCACCGCCCCGCTGTACGCAGGCGCGGTAGCGACGGCTTGCGGCAATCAGTTTCCGCAGCAGCTCGGTGGCAAATCCGAGACCGATCCCGATCACTACCGCCGTGCGCTGATAGGGCTTGGGTTCGGTCAGGCTGCGCAACGCGCCCACAAATTTATAGGTCATTGCCGAAGTCCACTGGCTTGGCTGCTGCGAGGCGCTCATGACGGTCTGGTCCTGCGCCAATACCGGATAGGCCGCCATGAACAGCTTGGCAAAAGCGACGGCGCTGAGCGCGCCCATGACGATACCCGCTACCTGGTAGCGAAACTGAAATACGCGGCTGGTCCCCAGTCTGCGGCCCGTGGAACGGTCCTGCTGCATGTCGGAGCCGACGCTGATGGCCACCAGCAGCGCGGTGCCCGCCATGAGCCCCACCGTGGGATCCTTGAGGCCCAGCGAGGCCATCAGCAGCACCGTCACGACGAATGCCGAGGAGATCGGATTCCAGTCCGTCAGCCCCTGCGAGATGCCGTTGATCAGCGCGAACACGAACACCAGCAGCAGCGCGAACACCAGGAAGCCGGCCGGCTGGCCCAGCAGCTGTGTGCCTACCAGCACGGTGCCGACCCCCCAGCTGATCACCCAAAGCACCAGCCGCGAGATCTGCGTGCGCTTCCAGGGCTCGACTTCCGCAGCCGCAGCCGCGGCGGGTACCCTGCGCGCGCGTTGCACGACGTCCCAGAAAATCAGCGTCAGGTCGATGGTCGACGCGCCCAGAATCATGCCGAGCGCGATCAGGAACGTGATCTTGCGGAACGGCTCGCCCGGTTGCAGCCAACCGATGCTCACGAAATACGGCACCAGCGACCATGACACCAATCCGCCGACCACTGCCGGCACGCCGACACGAGCGCCGACGACCATGCCTGCGCCGATCGTTGACATCGAGAGACCGGTGGCGCCGAGCCACTCGATCTTGGCGGTGCCGAGACCCGCGGCGAGTCCAGCGAGCATACCGCCGCCGAGCGTCGAGACCGAGCGCTTGAGCAGTTCCGGGTCGGTGAGCGCGCGCAGGATGTTGGCCACCGCCAAGCCGCTCGGAAAGACGAGATTGAGACGATCGACCAGCACCGGCGTGTAGAGCATGCCGACACCCGCGCCGTACATGCCGATGCAGAGCATGTAGAGCACCAGGTGCGATACGGGCGGCTGCCGCAATCCCATCCAGACCATGGCCTGGATCACCACCGCCATGGCGCTCATACCGGCAACCGAAGCGGCGGTGGTCTGGATGAAGTTGGCGCCGTGCTTGCCCTCGGCACCGTAGCCATAGGTCACGGTCGAGCCGAGAATGCCTGCCAGCACCTGCCCGCCGACGAAGAATCCGAGCGAGAAATTCATGTACGAGGCGGTGACGCCGCCGAGCGGGCCCAGAATCAGGATGCCGATCGTTCCGAGCAGCAGGTGGTATTTCCAGCTGTTGACCGTGGGCAGCCAGCGCCAGCGACGCGTATCGGCGATGGCGGTCGGAGCAATGACAATTGGATCTATCGCCGCCATCGTTGTCGGGTGGGCTAGTAGCGCAGCAGCGCCGAGCCCCAGGTCACACCGCCGCCGAGTGCCTCGAGCAACAGCATATCGCCGCGTTTGATGCGGCCGTCGCGCACGCCGACATCCAGAGCCAGCGGCACGGACGCGGTCGAGGTGTTGCCGTGTTCCTGTACCGTGACGATCACACGCTCCATTGGCATCGCCAGTTTCTTCGCTACCGCCTGAATGATGCGAAAGTTGGCCTGATGCGGCACCAGCCAATCGATCGCCGAATGATCCAGCCGATTGGACGCCAGCGTCTCATCGACGATGCGGCCCAGCAGCGTGACGGCCAGT
>DASYNV010000216.1:0-3069 GCA_036008365.1 Steroidobacteraceae bacterium
CAAGACCACCACCGCCTCGCTGCTCGCCTGGATCCTCGAGCACGCAGGTCTCAACCCGGGCTTTCTCATCGGCGGCGTGCCCGAGAACTTCGGCCTGAGCGCGCGCTTGGGCGCCGCGCCGTTCTTCGTCATCGAGGCCGACGAGTACGACACGGCGTTCTTCGACAAGCGCGCCAAGTTCGTGCACTACCGGCCGCGGACGCTGATTCTCAACAACCTCGAGTACGACCACGCCGACATCTATCCGGACCTGGCGGCGATCGAGCGCCAGTTCCAGCACCTGTTGCGCATCGTGCCCGGTGGCGGCCGCATCGTCTGCGGTACCGACGCCAGCCTTGAGCGCGTGCTGGCCGCGGGTTGCTGGACTCCGGTCGAGCGCTTCGCACGCGAAGGCCATGCAGCGGCCCCCGGCAGCGGCATTCACTGGAGTGCCGTGGCGCCCGCGGATGGCGACTACTCGGGCTTCGAGGTGCTGTTCGAGGGCCGCAGCCAGGGAACCGTGAGCTGGAGCTCGATCGGCGCCCACAATGCCGAAAACGCTTTGGCCGCGCTGGCAGCGGCGCGCCACGTCGGGGTGCCGATCGCGAGCGCCATCGCCGCATTGAACCGCTTCCTCGGCGTTGCGCGCCGCATGCAGCTGCGCGGCACGGCCGCCGGCGTGCACGTTTACGACGATTTTGCGCACCACCCGACCGCGATCCACACGACCATCGATGGGCTGCGTCGCCGCGTCGGCCACGATCGCATCATCGCGGTGCTCGAGCCCCGCTCGCACACCATGCGCTTAGGGGTGCATCAGCAAAGCCTGGCCCAGTCACTGACCGGGGCGGATGAAATATGGCTCTACGCGCCGCCGTCGATCGGCTGGGACGTGCGCGGCGCGATGGCACCGCTCGGCGCACGTGCCCACGTCATGACGGACTTCGAGCAATTGCTCGCGGGGTTGTCGCACGATCTCAAGCGCGGCGATCACGCGCTGATCATGAGCAACGGCGGCTTTGGTGGCCTGCATGGTCGGCTGCTCGAGCTCTTGAGCCAGCGCGGCGGCGCGGATTGATGCTCGACATCGCCCTGTTTCCGCTCAACACCGTACTGTTTCCGGGCGGCCTGCTGCCGCTGCGGATCTTCGAAGCCCGCTACGTCGACATGGTGGGACGCTGCATGCGAGCCGACGATGTGTTCGGCGTCGTGCTGGTGCTCGGAGGCAGCGATACCGATCGCGAGGTCAAGACCGCGAGCATTGGCACCAGCGCCCGTATCGTCGATTTCCAGACACTCGAGGATGGGTTGCTCGGAATATTGTGTCGCGGGGAGCGACGCTTCCGCGTGCTGGCGCGCCGTCTGCAGGATGATGGACTCAACTGTGCCTCGGTCGAATGGATGCCGGCGGTGGAGCGGGCGGTGGTCGCGGCGGAATACCAACCACTGGTGCCGCTGCTGCGCCGGGCGCTGGCGCAGCTCACGACCATCGGCCGGTTCATCGAGCCAGATTACGAAGACGCGTCCTGGGTAGGGCATCGACTTGCCGAGCTGTTACCGCTCGATCAGAGCCTGCAGCAGCAACTGCTCGAAATCGACGACCCGAATACACGCCTGAGCCTGCTGGCGCCGCTGATCGAAGTGCGTCAGTGAGCCGCGGCGCGATTGGCCGTATCCGCTTTACTGTCGACCCACAGCACCTCGGTGTCGCTGGTGCCGTCCGCACGCAGCGTCAGGCGGCGATAGGCCGGCGGACGGGCATCCACCGCGAAATGATCCGACCGCGGCAGGAACTGGGCTCCGGTCGAGGGCGTCGCGAGCAGGCGGACACCGCGGCGGCGCTCGTCGAAGCACTGGTGCACGTGGCCCCAGCTGATCAAGCGGACCTGCGCGTGCGCATCGAGCACCTCGAACAGCGATGCGGCATTGTCGATGCCCACCGCGTCCAGCCAGCGGCTCGCCATCGAGACCGGGTGATGATGCACACAGATCATGGCGAAGCGATCGCTGTCGGCCAGCGCCGAATCGAGCCGCTGCAGCTCCGCATCACTCAAGTGCCCGCCGGCTCGGCCCGGTACGCAGCTGTCGAGCAGGATGATGCGCCAGGCGCCGATATCGACCTGGCCTCCGACCTGGAACGGGGGAGCGCTAAGCGCGCGGCGCAGTAAGGCCGGATCGTCATGGTTCCCCGGTACGCAATAGACCGGCTTGCCGACCGCGCTGAGCTCGCGCGCGAAGTGCGCATAGCCCTCGGGCTCGTCGTTGACGATGTCGCCGCTGCAGACGATCGCATCGGCATCGAATCTGCGCGCCGCAACTTCGGCGAGCACACGTTGCAGCGAGGCCAGCGTATTCACGCCGCGCAGCTCGCCGTCCGGATCGGCGAACAAGTGGGGATCTGATAGCTGCAGCAGTCGGACGTCGCGATCCATCTGGTGATTTTACCCGCCCGTTCTCGTGCACCCAGTGATGCGCTTCAAGCGTTGCCGAATCGCGCTTCCGCGCCAGGGTGACGCAGCGCTCAATCAAGAGAATTCGCGCAACGAGATGTTAAACAGAGAGATGTTAAACGCAATCGGGCTCGCGAACCGAATGTCGGAATTCGCCGACAGGCACGCGGACCTGCAGTCCGCGTGCCCGGGCTCAACGCGTCGGGGATCAGTAGCGGTAGTGATCGCTCTTGTACGGGCCGGTACGCTCGACGCCGATGTAGTGTGCTTGGCTGTCGGTAAGCTCGGTGAGCTGCGCAGCCAGCTTCTTGAGCTGCAACCGTGCCACTTTCTCATCCAGATGCTTCGGCAGCACGTACACGCCGACCGGGTACTGGGCAGTGTTGGTGAACAGCTCGATCTGCGCCAGGGTCTGATTGGCGAATGAGGAGCTCATCACATAGCTCGGATGACCGGTGCCGCAGCCGAGATTCACCAGCCGGCCCTCGGCCAGCAGGATGATGCGGCGGCCGTCCGGAAAGATCACGTGATCGACCTGCGGCTTGATGTTCTCCCAGCGATACTGTTTGAGGCTCGCGACGTCGATTTCGTTATCAAAGTGCCCGATATTGCAGACGATGCTGTTGTGCTTCATGCGCAC
>DASYNV010000217.1:0-6674 GCA_036008365.1 Steroidobacteraceae bacterium
CGAAGATCGCGACGCAATCGGCCCCGGCCTGTGCCTGCAGCGCCATGTTGGCAGCGAGCAGACCGCACAGACGCTGGTTGAAGCCCTGGTACAGGCCGTCGTCCAGACCGTTAAGGCCGCTATCTGCAAAACCCTGGTGCGAGCCCGCCACGGCGTAGGCGTACAGCGTGAACGGACCGCCGACGAAGCCGATCAGGCCGGTGGATGCCGGCAGGCGTGCGCGCAACAGCTCCAGGGCGCGTGCCTGAAAATCCATGTGTGCGGCGCGCTCGGCGCCGCCCGTGAGCCTCGCCAGATCGCCCGGACTGCGCAGGTGCCAATCGAGCTGGGGGCCGGGGGCGTAACGCAAACCCATGCCCATGGCCTCGAGCGGAAACAGCAGATCCGAAAACAGAATCGCGGCATCGAAGCCGAATTCCTCGATCGGGCCGAGCGTGACTTCTGCGGCCAGCTGCGGCTGACGGCAGAGATCGATGAAGTCGTGCCGCGCGCGCAGCGCCTGGTAATGCCGGTGGTAGCGGCCGGCCTGTCGCATGAACCACACCGGCGGCCGACCGGTGTTGCGGGACGACAGTGCCTGCAATAGCAGCGGCTCAGTCACGTCGCAGCTCCGTGAGCAGATAGCCGACGCCACGAATACTGCGGATCACACGCGGATCGGCGGCATCGACTTCCACCAGCTTGCGCAGCCGCACGATGAAATTGTCGACGGTGCGCGAGGTCGGGAACTCATCCGCGGACCAGGCGCGATCGAGAATCTCATCGCGGCTGACCGCCTTGCCGATGCGTTCGGCCAGCAGCCGCAGCACCGCGCACTCCTTGTGCGTGAGCGTCTGGGTCTCCCCATCGACCGTGGCGACGAAGCGCTCGAAATCCACCAGCGCGCGGCCGATGTGCACCTGTCCGCGCATCGCGCCGGGCACGTGCACCAGATCCTGCGCGCGCTTGAGGCAGTTCTGAATCCGCAGCAGCAGCTCGCGAAAATGAAACGGCTTGGCGACATAGTCATCGGCACCGAGTTCGAGCCCGCGGATGCGGTCCTCGGCGTTGGCGTGTGCGGTCAGGAACACGATGGCGGTCGCGGGTGTGCGCGCGCGCAGTTGCCGTGCGAGATCGAAGCCGCTGCCGTCGGGCAGACCCACATCGAGCAGCGCCAGCTGGAAGTTGGTCTCACCGATCGCGCGCCGGGCGCTGGCGAGCGAATCCGCGCGCGTCACTGCGAAGCCGGCCGACTTGAGCCGCTCGATCAGCGTCTCGGCCACATTGCGCTCATCCTCGAGCAGCAGCAGATGCGTGGAAGTGCTCACCGCGCGCGATCTCAGGTGCCGACCTGGAACCAGAGCTCGGCGCGAAAACCCTCGCCAGGAGCGGTATCGAAGCGAGTCCGGCCACCCATGCGCTGCATCAGGCGGCGCACGAGATAGAGGCCCACGCCGGCGCCGCTCGAGCTCGGACCGCGTCCGAAGAGCCGTCCCAGGCGACCGGTGCCCGCGAGCACACCCTGCCCGTTGTCCTGATACTCGAGCACCAGCTCGCGGTCATGCTGCCTGACGCTCAGGCGCACGGCGACCGGTTCGATGCGCGCGTGGCGCACGGAATTTTCGATCAGGTTGCGCAGGATCATGCTCAGCGCCGCCGCATCGGCTTGAATCGGCGGCAACGCCGGATCGATCTGCGCACGCAGTTCGAGCGCCGCACCGTGCGCCTGCGCGATGTCCTCGAGCGCGTGCGCCAGCCAGGGCTGCAGCGGAATGGATTGTTCGCGCAGCGGGCCGCCGCCCTCGATGCGCGCGAGCTCCAGGGTCTTATCGATCTGCGACTCGAGTCGATGCGAGTCCTCGAGCAGCCGCCGCACCAACTCGGCACGCTGCCCGCCCTCAGCGATGGCTTCGGCCTGCAGGCGGATGCTGGTCAGCGGTGTGCGCAACTCATGCGTCACCGAGGCAAAGAAGGCCTGCATGGCGCGTGCGCGCCGATGCTCGCGCCAATAGAGCCATGCCAGCAGCAGCGACACCGCCAGCAGCAGCGCCAGCGACGTGCTCGACTCCCCCACCAGCATCAGCCGCGTGCGCGACCACTGAGCCGCGGCCAGATCGGGGCTGCCGCCGCGTAACGCTTCGAGCGCCGCGAGCGCTCGCGCCTGGCGCTCGATCACCGTGGCCCACCACACCACCAGCACGATCTGCAGCGACAACCACAGCGCCGCGGCCACCGCCAGCAAGCGCGTGCGCCGCATCGGCGAGGTGCTCATGACGCCCTTGCCGGCGCTGGCTTTCACAGCCGCAGCCACGAACGCCATTGCGTCACCGACGGAAACATGGAGAGATTCTGCACCCGTGCGCGCCGCAAGTGCTCGTAGGTTTTGCCCGGACCGCAGGCGTGATGCACGGCATCGCCGGCGGCCCCGTGCCAGCGATCGAACTGGGCGCTGCTGTGCCAGTAGCAGTGGGTCGTGTCGGCCGGCGGCGGGGCCGCCACGGTCGCTGCACCGTTAACGGGGTCGGGCGCCTCACTGTGCTGATAGGTGGCGATGGCCTGACCCGGAGCCCAGCCGCCGAGCGCGCCGGCATGCGTGAGCACGGTCCATCGCGCCAGCGGCGGCAGTTGCAGCAGCGGCTCGCGCAACAACGGTTCCAGCAGCGCAAAGCCCAGACCATCGGCGCATCCTTCGACCCACATGCCACGTTCGGCCAGCGAGCGCCAGGTGGAAAGCCCCGGCACATACACCCGGCAGCCGGTCCTGATGCGCGCGAGTGCCTGCGCCGGCAGCGCGCGCGCGTGAGCGACGAACAACGCCTCGGCCACCGCCAGCCGTTCGAGACTCGAGGCAACGCCATCGGCCACCGGCTCGATCACGCCGCGTTGCGCGCGGCTGCCGTCCCAGGCCCGGATGGTTTTAGGCGGCTGAGGCAGCGGCCGCGCCGGCGTCCAGCGAAGCTGCGGCTCGGCGCCGCCATCACGCAGATAGAGCAGCGAGCCCAATTCCGGCACTTCGATCTGTGTGGCGCCAAAGCGTTGATGACAACCGCCGCCGCGCTCGGCCAGCAGCGCGCGCTCGGCATCGACTGCGCGCCGCGTCGGCGCATGCTCCATCTCCGCCAGCAGCCGCGCCGTCGCCGCATCCTCGGTACGGCATTCGATGCCGAGAGCGCCCTGCGCCGGTGCGGTCGGACACACCGACAGGGGTAGTACCATGCGAGGCAACGGCTGCAACAGGCGCTCGAGCAGCGTGCGTCCGGCTTCATCCGCCCAGAGCCGCGCAAGGCCGGCGAAGGCCAGCACGATGCCATCGAGCTGACGCTCCGAGCCGCGCGACTCGTGCAGACGCCCCAGGCGCGAATCGACGTTGCCGCGCAGCTCGACCAGGCGAATGTCGATGCCCTGACGAGCTGGATGCGGCAGCGCCTGCTGCAGGAACTCCGGAACCAGGCTCATGCGGCGCGGCGAAGAAGTGCCGAGCGTGAGCCCCAAGCCTGCCGCGAGCCGCTCGGGCACATCGCGCGCAAAGATTGCGATGTCGAAGGGCTGCTCGCGTTGCGGGACCGCTGCGAGCCGCAGTCGCGGCGTGCGCTCGAGACTCAGATCCTTGTAGGAGTGCACGGTGAAATCGATCGCACCCTCGAGCAGCGCGGCGTCGATCTCGGCCGTGAAGAATTCCTTGCCATCGACCGATGACAACGGTCGATCCTGAATGCGGTCACCGCGGGTTTCGATGCCGACCAGCTCGACGGTGAGTCCGGGGTGCAGGCGCTCGAGCCTGCGCGCGACCGCCGCGCTCTGCGCACGTGCCAGCGCCGAGCGGCGCGTGCCGAGCTTCACTAGGCGCGCCGGCATGACTCAAACGGCGTTGAAGGCCGCGAGATCTTCCCAGCTGTGCGGATGGGAGGAATTGGCACTCAAGTCCCGCAGCAGGGCCTTCTCGTGGCAGGCGCTGCGCGCGCGCTCGAGCTGCCGGCGACGCACCTCCGAATGCGCCTGCAGCATATCGAACAGCGTGCCGAGACTCACGAGTTCGGGCAGGTCCTTCCAAGGTGCGCAAGCCTCGGCACCAGCCCCCAGGTGAATGACGCGTCCGCCGCCGTTCGGCCGCGCGCGCCAGACGGCCACCCGGGCCTCATCGGTCTGGCGTGCGGGCGGCACGCAGATCACGACGCGCGCTGCTGCGCGCCAGGCGGCGAGCTCAGCCTGCGGGCATTCCTCGATGACGCGAACCGGGCGATCGGGCGTGCGCTTGGCGAGCTCCAGCGCCAGTTCGCGCGCCCGCGCCTGCGTGCGGTTCCAGATCCAGAGCTCCGAGCCCGTGAGCCAGGGCGCGACCGATTGCGCGAGCTGACCGGCGCCCACGAGCAGCGTCGGGCCGGCACTCGCCTCATCGGCGAGCAGCCGGCGAACCTGCGAGCCATACGAGACGCCGCCGAGGTTGGCAAGATATTGGGCGCGGACTTCCTTGGCATCCTGGAACAGCTGCTGAATCCAGGGCGACAGGCGCTTGGCGAAAACCGAGCCACGCCCGGAGAAGTCCCGCCAGGCCTGCTTGATTTGACCGAATATCTCGGTTTCGGCCACCAATCTGCTCTCGAGGCCGCAGCAGAAGCGCAGCAGAAAGGCGTACGCGGCGGCGCCTGCGAACTGCTCGAGCGCGCCGTCGGCCGGAAACTGGCTCCGGGCGCTCTCGAGCGCATCGGATCCGAGCAGGATCGCGACGCGCCGCTGGCAGGTCTGGATCAGGAATACGGCAGGATCGGCAGACCCGGCTGGCGCCTGGGGGCTCGCCAGATTCGTTGCACGCCATTGCAGTACGTTGAGAGACCGCAACTCCATGATGAGAAGGCTAGCGCGCGGCCCGGACCGTGTGTCATGGCCGTGTCACGCCGCGGTTAAATTGCCCGCGCGTGTTCCGCCGGCGGTGTTATGACATGATTCGGCTCCCTGCAATACCTACGTGGTCTCCGTCAGGGAGCGGGAGCAACAATGAACGAACCGGCCAGCGAGGATCGCGGCTGCCAGGCCGCAGTGCAAAACCTCAATTCGGTCCTGACCGCGGATGAAAAGCTCGAGGCCTGGGCGATCCAGCGGCGTCTGTTCTCCCTCAATCATCGCCGCATCGCCCTCGGCGCCACCAGCGGACGCTTCCTGGCGGTGGTCCGGCCGCTCTTCGGTGGATTCGACCTCACCGACGTACGCTGGCAGGACCTCAAGGAGGTGCACCTGCACGTCGGCATCGTCGGCGCGAGCCTGCGGCTGACCGCCTTCGCCGGATCGGATCTGGCCTCGGTTTCCGGACCCACGAGGACCCTGCTCTACGAGGGTCTGCGCAAAGATCAGGCGCAGGAGCTGTATCGCATCTGCCAGGCGCACGATCAGGCCTGGCGCGAGAAACGTCGCGTGCGGGATCTCGAGGAGCTGCGCGCCCGCTCCGGTGGCATTCAACTCCCCGGCAGCCCCACTCCGGCCGCGAGCGCAGCCGCCGAGAGCGACGCGGCGAGTCGCCTGCGCAACGCCAAATCGATGCTCGAATCGGGGCTGATCACCGATTCCGAGTACGAATCCCTCAAGGCCAAGATCATCAGCAACGTCTAGGCACCCGGCGTGCCGCGCCGGGATTGGCCTTACTGCGTCAGACCCGGCTTGTCGACCTTCTTATAGCCGGCGGGTACTTCAAAGACCGCGCTCGCAATCGCGCCGGTCGTAATAGCCACCGTCTCGGTGCTCATCTGGAACATCTGCACCATGCCCGGGGCGGCCGGAGTCGACGCCGCCTGCTGCTGCGAATCGTCCTTCTTGTGCAGCTTGTTGAAGAGACTCATGGCGGCAGTGCTGACGGCCGCGCTCGGTGAGGTCGGCACGTTGCTCGAGCCGGCACCGGCGCTCGAGTTGTCACTGCCACTGCTGCTGCTGCTGCTGCTGCTGCTGCTGCTGCCACTGCTGTTGTCCTTGCACTGCGGGCCGCCGAACTGCATGGCGAATACCGTCTTGACCGGATAGCCCTTGAGGCTGCCGGCCTGCTTGATCGCCTCGCCCCAGCCATTCTGGTAGCGATTGAACACGGCTTGCGAGTTGGTCTGCATGCTGTCGGCCAGCGCGCCGCTGAGATTCAATTTCTGCGCGTAGGCCTGCCAGAAGGCGCGCGTTTCCGCGGTACCGGGCACCTCGGAGGCGAGCCATTCATCCAGCAGGAACACGAAGTCGCAGCTCGTACCTTTGGTCGGATCGGTGCAGGTAGTGGTCACCGTGATGGTCGCCCGGCTCGCGTCCGCGCCCGCGATCGTGGCGTGCTCGCCGCTCTGCTTGAGCTCGGATCGTGGCGGCGACCACTGACACTTGCTGTCATCGACCGGAGCGCCGGATGGAGCCTCCTTCTGATCCTGTGAGGCCTGTTGCGAGTTCTTGGCACTCGCCAGCGCCCGGGCGGTCTCATCGCGCACCTGCTGGAAGGTCATTTCCGTGTATTGCTGCTTGGTGACGTCGATCTCGTCGATGCGTTCGGCATCGAGCCGGATGATGCGGACCGAATTGGTGCTCGAACCTTTGGCCAGCGCGCGCAGCAGGCGGGACTTGAACTGGCTCTGCTGCTCGGTTCGAGCCTTGTCGCCGGAAATCGCGGTACTCGATTTCCCCTCCATGGCCCCGAACTTACTGGGTCCGAAGCCATCGACGTTGATCTGCTGCTGGAT
>DASYNV010000218.1:0-2093 GCA_036008365.1 Steroidobacteraceae bacterium
GATCCTGGCGCCGCTCGCCAACCGGCTCGGCGTGTGGAATCTCAAATGGGAGCTGGAAGATCTGGCGTTCCGCTACCTCGAGCCCGAGGAATACCACCACATCGCCCGGGCACTGGCCGAACGGCGCGTCGACCGCGAGCACTACATTACTGCCGTATGCGCACTGCTCAAACGGGAGCTGCGCGAAGCCGGTGTCGCGGCCATGATCTACGGCCGGCCCAAGCACATCTACAGCATTGCCCGCAAAATGCGGCGCAAGCAGGTGGGATTCGATGATCTGTTCGATGTACGCGCGGTCCGCATCGTGGTCGAATCGATTGCCGACTGCTACGCGGCACTCGGGGTGGTACACGGCCTGTGGCACTACGTGCCGGGCGAGTTTGACGATTTCATCGCGACGCCCAAGGACAACGAATATCGCTCGATTCATACCGCGGTGATCGGCCCGGAGGACAAGTCGCTCGAAGTGCAGATTCGATCGCGCGACATGCAGGAGCAGGCCGAACTCGGCGTGGCGGCGCACTGGCGCTACAAGGAGGGCGGCGCGCGAGATGCCGGCTATGAACGCAAGATCGAATGGGTCCGGCGCGTGCTCGACCCGACACAGGAGCCCGACCCGGACAGCGATCCGATCGAGCGCCTCAAGAGCGAGCTGTTTGCGGATCGCATCTACGCCATGACGCCACGCGGCGAGGTGGTCGATCTGCCACGTGGTTCGACGCCGCTGGACTTTGCCTACCACGTGCATACCGATCTGGGCCACCGCTGTCGCGGCGCCAAGATCAATGGCCGCATCGTGCCGCTCAATCAGCCGCTCGCCAATGGCGAGGTGGTGGAGATCATCACCGGCAAGCAGTCCGCGCCGAGCCGCGACTGGCTGTCGCCCGAGCAGGGCTTCCTGGCCTCGAGCAGGAGCCGCGCCAAGGTGCGCGCCTGGTTTCGGCGCATCGATGAGTCGGACCACCGCAACAGCGGTCGCGACAGTCTCGAGCGCGAACTCAAGCGCGCGGGTGCCGGCTCCGAGCTGATCGCGCCGCTGGTGCGAGAGCTCAAGGCCGAGAGCGCTGAGGATCTGCATCGCTTGATTGGCGAGGGCGAGATCAGCGGCAACGCCCTGACGCAGGCGATCACGCGGCTGCGCGCGCCGGCCCCACCCCCGCTCGCCCCGGCGCGCGCACGGCCGCCGAACCGTAGCGCGCGTTCGCCGGTCGAGATCGAGGGCGTCGGCGCTCTGCCGATCACGATGGCGCGCTGCTGCAGTCCGGTGCCACCCGAGGCCATCGCCGGCTATGTCACGCTCGGCCGCGGCGTCACGATTCATCAGGCCCGCTGCGCCAGCCTGCTGCGCATGCGCGCGCTCAAACCCGAGCGTGTGCTCAAGGTCGAATGGGCCCTCGAGACCGACAGCGCCATGCCGGTGCGGATCCGCGTCCAGGCCTTCGATCGCCGCGGGCTGCTGCGCGACGTGTCCGACGTCATGGCATTGGAAAAGCTCAGCATCGAAGGGGTGAATTCCGACACCGATCCGCAGGACCGGATCGCCACCATTGTCATGCGCACCGCGGTACGCGACCATGGGCAGCTCAGCCGGGTACTGCAGCGCCTGAGCGCGGTACCGAACGTGCTGCGCGCTGAACGCCTGCCCTGAAGGAGCTCGTGCATGATTGTCTTTGTCACCGGTGCGACTTCCGGCTTCGGTGCCGCCATTGCCCGGCGTTTTGCCGCCGAAGGCCACCGCATCATTGCCGCCGGTCGGCGCCGCGAGCGCCTCGAGGCTCTGACGAACGAATTCGATGCCAGGCGCATCCATGCCGTGACGCTCGATGTGCGCGATCGCGCCCGGGTCGATGCGGCCGTGGCGACGCTGCCGTCCGATCTCAAGGCCATCGATCTGCTGGTCAACAACGCCGGGCTCGCGCTCGGACTCGAACCCGCGCACCGCGTCGATCCGGACGATTGGGAGCAAATGGTCGACACCAACGTCAAGGGACTCATGTACGTAACGCGCGCCGTGCTGCCCGGCATGGTCGAACGCGGGCGCGGACACATCGTCAATCTGGGCTCGATTGCGGGCACCTACCCGTATCCGGGCG
>DASYNV010000219.1:0-4529 GCA_036008365.1 Steroidobacteraceae bacterium
ACCCCGAGCAGCCCGCCGTGGAAGGACATGCCGCCTTCCCAGATCTTGAGCGGGTAGAGCCAATCGCCGCGCCACATGCTCGTTCCGTAGAACAGCACGTAACCGATTCGACCACCGAGAATGACACCGAGCATTGCGTAGAACAGGAAGTCGTCGACGTCGGATGGCTTCCAGGTCGAATCAGGCCGCGCGGCGCGGCGGCGCGCGAGCCACCAGGCTGCGCCGAATCCAACCAGGTACATGACGCCGTACCAGTGGATCTGCAGCGGACCGAGACTGAGCGCAATTGGATTGATGTGCGGATAGCGGAGCATGCGCCGATTCTACCGTCAGCAACTCATTCGCGCGTGGCGCGGCAGAAAAATGCCTTCAGATAGCGGGTCTCGGGAATCGCGGGATGAACCGGATGATCCGGCGCCTGTCCGCCGCTGTGCAGAATCTGCACGAAGCGGCTGGTATGGCGCGCGGCCGATTGAATCAGTGTGACGAGCTCGTCCGGCGCCAGATGGTAGGAGCACGAACAGCTCACCAGCAGTGCATCGCGCTCGAGCAGCCGCATTGCGAGCTGATTGAGCTTGCGATACGCGGCCTGTCCGCGCGCAATATCCTTTTTGCGCTTGATGAATGCCGGCGGATCGAGAACGATGGCATCGAACCGCTCGCCGGCGCGCATCAGCTCATCGAGCACCTCGAAGGCATCTCCGCGCTTGACCGCGACACTGACGCCATTGGCCGCTGCGTTGCGCGCCGCCACCGCCAGCGCCGCCTCGGAGGCATCGACGCAGAGCGCACTGACGGCGCCATGCGACAGCGCCGCGATCGCCCAGGCGCCGGCATAGCTGCAGACATCCAGCACCCGCGCTCCCCGCGGCAGCAGCGCACGCCACTGCTCGCGGTTGGCGCGTTGATCGTAGAACCAGCCGGTCTTCTGCGCGGCCGCCAGCGGCACGGTGAAGGTCAGTCCCGATTCGAGCACCCGCAGCTCGTCCGGCGCGCGTCCGATCGGCGTCAGCACCTGACGCGGCAGCTGCTCGAGTTCGCGCGCGGCGCTGTCGTTCTTCCACATCAGCACCCGCGGTGCGAGCACCGCCACCACCGCGGCCTCGATCTCGCCCCGCAACGCCTCCATGCCCGCGGTCGCAATCTGTCCAACGACGACATCGCCGTAACGGTCGAGCACCAGCCCCGGCAAGCCGTCGGACTCACCGAACACCCAGCGATAGTAAGGTGCCGCGCAGAGCCGCTCGCGCAACGCGAGTGCCAGCTTCAAGCGATGTATCAGCAGCGATCGATCCGCCGGCTGAACCAGGCTCCGGCTCAGGATTCGGGCGCATATCAGCGCATGCGGGTTAACGTAGGCGTAGCCCAGAAACTGCTCGCGATCGGACAGCACTCGTACCATTGCGCCGACCGCGAGCGCGGTCAGCGGCGTGGCCTCGGTATCGACCTCGTTCGAGAACACCCACAAATGGCCGGCACGCAACCGCCGATCCTCGCCTCGCTTGAGCCGCAGCGGCGGCAGCTCGGCAGCCGCATCCGGCGCGGATTGAATTTCAGCGTGCACTGACATCGGGCGTGGGCTCGTTCCGCTATATTGAGGCGCCATTTTACTGGAAATCCGACCTGCACCGATGAATCAGCTCGAGCATCAGTCGAGCCCGTATCTGCGCCAGCACGCGCACAATCCCGTCGACTGGCATCCCTGGGGCGCGGCAGCGCTCGAGCGCGCGCGGCGCGAGCGCAAGCCCATCCTGCTCTCGATCGGCTACGCGGCCTGTCACTGGTGCCATGTCATGGCGCACGAATCGTTCGAGGATCCGGCCACCGCGGAGCTCATGAACGCGCTCTACGTCAATGTCAAAGTCGACCGCGAGCAGCGACCCGATCTGGATCGCATCTACCAGCAGAGCCAGCAGATGTTGACCGGCCGCGCCGGCGGCTGGCCGTTGACGATGTTCCTGATGCACGATAACCAGCGGCCCTTTTTCGGCGGTACCTATTTCCCGCGTGAAGCGCGCTTCGGCCTGCCGGCTTTCCGGGATCTCCTGCAACAGGTCTCGGGCTACTATCACAGCCACCTCGACCAGCTGCGAAGCAGCGCGGCGCAGCTCACGGCGGCGCTCGCACAGACCAGCGCCGCCAACGGCACCGATGCGGCACTCGACGCGGCGCCGTTGCGCACCGGCCGGGAGCGCCTGCGGCGCAGCTTCGATGAGCAGAACGGTGGCTTCGGCTCAGCGCCGAAGTTTCCGCACACACCCGGACTGACGCTGTTGCTGCGCGACTGGCAGGCCGGCGCCTCGGAGCCGGAGCGCGCGAAGTCGGAGCGGCACATGCTCGAGCTGTCACTGCGAGCCATGGCCGAGGGCGGGATGTTCGATCAGCTCGGCGGCGGCTTCTTTCGCTACGCGGTCGACCAGCGCTGGCAGATTCCACACTTCGAAAAGATGCTGTACGACAACGCCCTGCTGTTGCGCCTGTATGCCGAGGCGGCGCTGGCCCTGGGCCAGCGCCCGCTCGCCGAGACTGCGACTGCGGTTGCCGATTGGATGCTGCGCGAGTTCGGCAACGGCCAAGGCGCCCTGTATTCGAGCCTGGATGCCGATTCGGATGGACACGAGGGCCGCTTCTACGTCTGGCAGCGCGATGAAGTTCAGCGCGCCCTCGAGTCACACGAATGGGCCGTATTCGCGATGCGGTTCGGGTTGAATTCGGCGCCGAATTTCGAAGATCAATGGCACCTTCACGTCGCCGCCAGCGTCGAGCAGATCGCCGCGGCCCGGCAGCTGTCGCTCGAACAGGTGCGCGCGGCGCTTGCGGCCGCGCGCCGCAAACTTCTGCAGCTGCGCGTCGCGCGCCTGCGCCCGGCGCTCGATGACAAGGTACTGTGCAGTTGGAACGCGCTCGCGATCACGGGGCTGGCCGTCGCCGCGCGCTGTCTCGGCCGCGATGATTACGCGGTAGCCGCCGACGCCGCGCTTGCGTACCTGCGGCGGGTGCACTGGCAGAACGGCCGACTGCTGGCATCGAGCGTGCGCAACGAAGCGCAGTTCCCAGCCTATCTCGATGATCATGCCTTCCTGCTCGAAGCCATCCTGGAGCTGCAGACCCTGCGCTTCCGACTCGAGGAGCTGCAGTGGGCAATCGATCTGGCCGAGGTGCTGCTGCGGCACTTCGAGGATCGGCGAGCGGGCGGATTCTTCTTTACCGCGGACGATCATGAGGCACTGATCAGCCGGCCGAAATCATTCGGCGATGAATCCGTGCCGGCCGGCAATGCGGTCGCCGCCCGCGCGCTGCTGCGCCTGGGGTATCTGCTGGGCGAACCACGCTATCTGGTGGCGGCTGAACGCGCTTTGCGCGCCGCGTGGCCCGAACTTCATGCTAACCCCGAGTCACAGGCCAGCATGCTGCAGGCGTTGCAGGAATACCTTGAGCCGCCCCAGATCGTGCTGCTGCGTGGTCGGCCTGGTGCGATCGAGCCGTGGCAGACGGCACTCAACGCCGTGTACGCGCCGTGCCGTTGGACGGTCGCGATTGCAGCCGGCATCGCAGGGCTGCCGGAAGCTATCGCCGCCAAGCAGGCCGGCGATAGCGCGCTGGCCTACGTCTGCCGCGGCAGCGTCTGCGGCATGCCGATCGATTCGCTCACGGCCCTGCTCCGGGAGCTCAACATCCAGTCCGGGTAGAGGCAATAGGTTGCGAGTTGCAACCACCGCTGCGCCCGGTTACAGCAGCTTAGCTCCGAGTGGCACGGCGCGATCGGGCACGCAGAGTGCGATTTCGCCGCGTTCGTCGTGAAAACCTGTGACCAGGCATTCGGACATCACTGGGCCGATCTGCTTCTTGGGGAAATTCAGCACCGCGACCACGAGCTTTCCCACCAGCTGCTCGCGCTGGTAGAGCGCGGTGATCTGTGCGCTGGACTTGCGAATACCCAGCTCGGTGCCGAAGTCGACTCGCAGCACATAGGCCGGCTTGCGGGCCTCGGGAAATTCCTCGGCGGAGACGATCCGTCCCACTCGCAACTCGACCTTGAGAAACTCATCCCAGGAAATCAGATCCATGCGGCAACTCCCCGTAGCGCTTCCCCTTAGCATATAAGCCATCCGCTATAGTGATCGCCCCATGACGGTTGCAACCCAAGCCCTGCCGGCGCGCGCCGCCGACGGCCAGCGCGCCCTGATCGCGGCCTGCATCGGCAACCTGCTCGAATGGTACGACTTCACGGTGTATGCACTGTTCGCGACCTATATCGCCGACAGCTTCTTTCCGAGCAGCGATCCGGGCGCGGCGCTGGTCAAGACATTTCTGACTTTCGGCGCCGGATTCGTGGTCCGCCCGCTCGGTGCGATGCTGATTGGCGCCTACGGCGATCGCACCGGGCGCAAGGCCGCCCTCATGCTGACCATCTGGATCATGGCGGCCGGCACGCTGCTGATCGCAGCGGCACCGAGCTACGCCTCGATCGGCGTGTTCGCACCCTGGCTGCTGCTGCTGGGCCGGCTGTTGCAGGGGTTCTCGGCCGG
>DASYNV010000220.1:0-4184 GCA_036008365.1 Steroidobacteraceae bacterium
AGATGGCGGTCGGCTACGCGACGCTTTATGGCGATATGGCGGGCGGGTTTGCGCCGATCAAGGACTGCAGCAAGCAACTGGTGTATCGCCTGGCGCGCTACCGCAATACGCTCTCGAGCGTCATTCCCGAGCGCGTGATCACGCGCGAGCCGACCGCGGAGCTGCGGCCGGATCAGAAGGACAGCGATTCGCTGCCGCCGTACGAGGTGCTCGATCCGATTCTCGAGGCCTTCATCGAGGACGACCTGTCGGTCGAGGAGATCTGCGAACGCGGCTTCGATCGGGCGGTGGTGGCGCGCGTGCTCGACATGGTCAAGCGCGCCGAATACAAGCGGCGGCAGGCGCCGCCCGGCGTGCGTGTCAGCGCGCGCGCCTTCGGCCGCGACTGGCGTTACCCGATCACCAACGGTTACCGACGCTGAGCCACCGTCGCTCGGCGGCGCTGCCGCGCTCGCGCTTGAGCGTCAGGCCCCGGTGTCGCGCCAGAATACCCACCAGTGATGTTTGCTGGCGAGCGCGTTGCGGACATTACCCGTGTAGTTGGCCGCGTATACCCGCTGCACGTTCGCGGCCAGATCGGTGAACCCCAGGCGCTGATAGCACTCGAGCAGCACCGCGACCGCGGTGCGTTCTGCCGGCGCGCCATCGTATTGATCGATGACACCCTGGGCGCGTTGTGCGGCGGCCAGATAGGCGCCGCGCCTGACGTAGTAGCGGGCGACGTTGACCTCGTACTCGGCCAGGCGATTGCGCAGGTAGAGCAGGCGCCGCAGCGCATCGTGCGCGTAATCGCTCTTGGGAAACTGCGTCACGACCGTGTTGAAGGCGGCAATCGATTTCAGCGCCGAAGCGGGCGGTCGCCGCGCCATGTCGACGCCGAACCAGCGCTCGATCGCATAGGGTGTGCGCTCGAAGTCGATCATGCCCTTCATGTACCAGGCGTAATCGATGCGCGGATGGGTCGGATTCTCGCGCAGGAACTGGTCGGCTGCGTCAGTCGCGGACTCCTTCTCGCCCTTGCGGTAGTAAACGTAGATCAGATCGAGTCGGGCCTGCCGCGCCTCGTCGGTGAAGGGAAAGCGCGAGGTCAGTGCCTCGTACTGCTTGATGGCATACTCGAAGTCATTGTTGTTCATCGCCTTGTGGGCATTGGCGTACAGCGACTGGGCCGTGGCCTTCTTGAGGTTCTTGGCCTGGCGGCTGTGGCACCCCCCCAGGAGCGCAAGCGCGGCCAGTAGCAGCACGCCCCACAGACGGGGGCTATTGGTGGCGGTGGAACTCAAGATCTACCCCGGAACGTACCTTAGGACAGGACCATGCGATGGCCGAAAGCCCGCGAGTATAGCTGACCCGAACCATGGCTCCGGAGTTCCAGACCCACGTGCTCGAGTTGCCGCAGAGCGCGGCCGGAATGCGGCTCGATCAGGCGCTGGCCGTGGTCCTGCCGCAATATTCGCGTGCGCAGCTGCAGCGCTGGATCCGGGCCGGTGCGGTGCTAGCCCATGGCCAGCCGGTGCGGGCACGCGATCGCGTTCAGGGCGGCGAGCAGCTCACGGTCGAAGCCGAGTTCGCGGCCGATGACAGCGTCGCTCCCGAGCGGCTGCCGCTCGAGATCCTGCACGAGGACGCCGCCATGCTGGTGCTCAACAAGCCGTCGGGCCTGGTGGTGCATCCCGGCGCCGGAAATCGCGAGCACACGCTGCAGAACGCTCTGCTCGCACACGATCCGGCGCTCGCGCGCGTACCCCGAGCCGGGCTGGTGCATCGGCTCGACAAGGACACCAGCGGCGTGCTCGTGGTGGCGCGTACGCCCGAGGTGCACACACGACTGGTGGCAGCATTGGCCGCGCGCGCCGTCAGCCGCGAGTATCTGGCGCTGTGCGTCGGGACGCCGACCGGGGGCGGCCGCATCGATGAGCCGATCGGCCGGCACCGCAGCGCCCGCACGCGCATGGCGGTGCGCAGCGATGGGCGCGAAGCGGTGACCCATTTCCGCCTCGAGGAGCGCTTTCGCGCCCACACGCTGCTGCGCGTGCAGCTCGAAACCGGGCGCACCCACCAGATACGGGTGCACCTGGCGCATATCGGCTTTCCCATCGTCGGCGATCCGCTCTACGGCGGCCGCATGCGGCAACTCGCCGCGGCTGCGGCGGAGCTGCAGGCCGCATTGCAGTCATTTCGCCGCCAGGCGTTGCACGCGCACCGGCTGCGCCTCGAGCATCCGGTGAGTGGCCGGATGCGGAGCTTCGAAGCGCCGCCGCCGGCGGATCTCGCCAGCCTGTTGCGGCTGCTGCGCCTCGATGCGCGCGCCGGGGCACGCGCGTGAGCGTGGATCATCTGGAGCCGCGGTGGCCGGCCCTCCCAGGCGTCCGTGCCCGCTTCACGCTGCGCAGCGGCGGGGTGAGCCAGGGGCCTTACGCATCGTTGAACCTGGGGACCCATGTCGGCGACAGCCCTGAGGCAGTGGAGCAGAACCGCGATCGAGTGCGGGGCGAGCTGTCTTTACCGCGCGAGCCGCTCTGGCTCGAGCAGGTTCATGGCAACGAGGTCGTCGATGCCGATCGCCTCGCGGCGGATGCTCGCGCACAGGTGCCGCCGCGCGGCGATGCCGCCGTCAGCCGCCGGCCCGGCCACGTACTCGCGGTGCTGGTCGCCGATTGTCTGCCGGTATTGCTCGCGGCTCGCGATGGCAGCGCCATCGGTGTCGCGCACGCGGGCTGGCGCGGCCTCGCCGCTGGCGTGCTCGAGGCGACCGCAGCCGCGCTGCGTGGGCACGGACCGCTGCAGGCATGGCTCGGGCCTGCGATCGGCCCAGCGAACTTCGAGGTCGGCGCCGAGGTGCGTGCGCTCTTCATGGCTCACGATCCCCAGGCGGCTGATGCCTTCGTACCGAACGCGCGCGGCCGCTGGCAGTGCCATCTGCAGGCGCTGGCGCGCGCGCGACTCGCAGCCCTCGGCATCGATTCGGTGTCGGCCGATGAAAGCTGCTGCTACGCCGAGCCGCAACGCTTTTTTTCCTATCGACGCGACGGTACCACGGGACGTATGGCGGCCTTGATCTGGCTGCCGGCGTCGCAATGCTAGAGTTCGATCATGCTGGCCTGGATTCTGTTAGCGACCTTTCTCGGCGGCGCCCTCAGCGCGGCGCTCGCAAGCTTGTTCCTGCTGCTGCCGGAGTCGCGCCGTTCCTGGCTGCTGCCGCACCTGATCAGCTTCGCCACCGGCGCGATGCTTGCGGCGGCACTGATAGGGCTTCTGCCGGAGGCCATTGAGAGCGTCGGGCCGCAGCGCATTCAGGCCATCGGCGCCGCGGTGCTGGCCGGCATCGCGCTGTTTTTTGTGTTGGAGAAGCTGGTGCTCTGGCGCCATTGCCATATGGAGGAGTGCGAGGGCCACTCGCCGCGCGAAGCTCAACGCGATCGCGCCGCCGGCTGGATCGTGCTGTTCGGCGACGGCGTGCACAATGCCTTCGACGGCGTGCTGATCGCGGCGGCCTTCCTGACCGACGTCAAGCTCGGCGTGGTGACGACGCTGGCGATCACGGCCCATGAGATTCCGCAGGAGCTCGGCGATCTGGCCGTGCTGCTGCATGCGCGCATGAGTCCGGCGCGCGCCCTGTGGTTCAACGCCGCGAGCAGCCTGACTTCGATCCTGGGCGGGCTGCTCGGCTACTTCGCCTTGCGGCGCACGCTCGATGTGCTGCCCTACGCGATCTCGGTTGCGGCCGCCTCGCTGATTTATGTCGCGGTGGCGGATCTGATCCCGAGCCTGCATCGGCGGGTCGATCCGCGGGCCGGGGCGGCGCAGGTGCTGCTGATCGGATGCGGGGTGGCGGTGATTGCCGCCGCGGAGCGCTGGCTCGGCTGAGCCGCTTGAAATCGAGGCCGCCACCCCCACGAAACTGGTGGTAGATACGGATACAAGCCGCGGATTGTCCGCGGGATACTGTAGGCAGACAAACATGCGCATGGACAAACTCACGAGTCGCTTCCAGTCGGCGCTGGCGGACGCACAGTCGCTGGCGGTCGGTCGCGACAATCAATTCATCGAGCCGGCGCATCTGCTGCTGGCCATGATCGACGCCGAAGGCGGCGGCGTAAAGCCGCTGCTGCTCAAGGCCGGTGTCGATGTCAATCGGCTGCGCAGCCAGCTCAGCGCGACGCTCGACAACTTACCGAAAGTCG
>DASYNV010000221.1:0-2678 GCA_036008365.1 Steroidobacteraceae bacterium
ATTAAGGCCACGAGCATCATCAGCCACACCAACCATCGTATTGGCGCGACGTCGCGCAGGTACCAGAGCATCGCGCCCGCGTGCTTGTGATGGCCGAACACATAGATGAGCGGGATAAACGTTCCGAGTGCGACCAGCGAATAGATGCCGCGAAAAGGCTGTTCTCCGACCGCCCCGACAATCGCTCCGCGCACCGCATCCGAGGACAGGATGAAATGGCCGGCCAGGAATAGTGCGGCCCATAGCGCAATCAGCCCCACAGCTCCCATAATTTTTCCCCCGTAAAAAGAGGCGGCGGCGCGAATCGACCGCCGAATCGAGAGCGACCGCCGTCAACTCTAATCGCGGCGCGCCCGGCAAGGTAGAGGATGCCGCACGTGCGGCTGCCCGGCGTGAGTGACGGCCGATTCACGCCAGACCCTAAGCGGGGTTATAACCTACGCCATGGAAGCCACGGCAAAAAAACTCACGTTGCCGCCGCCGTTCGAGGAGGCGCTCAGCCGCCACGAGCGCGAGATCATGCGTTTTCTCTTGCGTATGACTCGCGATCAGAACGACGCGCTCGATCTCTTCCAGGAAACCTGGTTGCGCGCGTACCGCTCTTATCCGCAACTCGACTCCGAGCAGGGTCTGCGGCCGTGGCTGTACCGAATCGCGACCAATCTCTGCCGCAACCGCGCGCGCGACAATATGCGCCGGGCCCGCGTGATAAGCAACGGCGACGATCCCACCGGCGACGATCATCATCTCGCGTCCGCGTCTGTTGCAGGCGGCGGCAGACAGGAGGGCGTGATCCATCTCCGGCGTGCGATCGCGGGACTGCCCCACAAACAGGGCCAGGCGCTAGTGATGCGCAAGTTCGCGGGACTCGAATACGAGGAAATCGGCGTGGCGCTGGAGTGCTCGGCGGACAGCGCACGGGCTAGCGTCTACCAGGCATTGAAGAAGCTTAAGGCGGCCCGATAATCGGGCAAAGCGATGAGATCCAGGACAGTGAACATCATGAATCAAACGCTCAAGGACGAAATACTGATGCGCGAGATGCTCGACGATGACGGGCCGCTCGGGATGGACAGCGCGCCCGACGACGCCGCGGTCGATGCGGCTCTGCGCGCAGTGCGTTCAAAGCTGGCGCGGACGCTGGGCCGTGCGCGCAGACCGCTGGCACGTATCGGTGTGATCGACTCGCCGGTCGGCCGCTTGCTGGTGGCCGAGAGCGCGCGCGGTCTGCTCGCGGTGCAGTTCCTCGACGTGCCCGAGGCACCTGACGCGCTCGCGGCACTGCGGGATGGTTTCGACCTGGTCGAAGACGCGGACGTCGGCGCGCGTATCGGGCGCGAGATCGAGCGCTACTTGAGCGGCGACATGCATGCGCTCGACCGTCCGGTCGACCTCAGCCTGGTGCGGACCGATTTTCAGCGGCGCGCGCTCATGCGCCTGCGCCGTGCGGTGCCGCCCGGCTCCGTCATCACTTACCAGGCGCTGGCGGCGGCGGTCGGCGCGCCGGCGGGCCAGCGCGCGATCGGCAACACGATGGCCACCAATCCGGTGCCGCTCTACGTCCCGTGCCATCGCGTGATTCGCTCCGACGGCACGATCGGCAACTACGGCGGCGGCGTGGCGCGCAAGATCAAGTTGCTGCGCGCCGAGGGCTTCAGCGTGGCTCGCGATCATCGGTTGCCGGCCGGCAGCGTGATGGGGCATCTGGTGACGCACATCTTCTGCCGTCCGCAGTGCCATGCGGCGATGCGAGCCGATCGCGCAAAATCGATCATCTTCGCCAATTCGGGCCGCGCGCGCAGCGCGGGACTGCGCGCTTGCAAGCTCTGCCATCCGGCCTAGCGAGTAGATCGAGCGAAGCAAAAAAAGCGCGCGGCGCGGAGCCCCTTTCGGGCGCCGCGCCGCACGCGTTTCATTATGCTCGCGTTCGAGCGCTATTCGGTCTGCTGTTGCTGCTGAAGCTGCTGAATCTGGAGGCGCTGACTCTCGAGCTGTTGCTGCTGGCTCTGAATCTGCCCTTGCTGCTGCTGGGTTGCGGCTCGCTGGTTCTGCATCGAACTGCCCACGACGTAGCCGGTGCCTGCGCCGAGCGCACCGCCAATAGCCGCGCCAGCGAGCGGATGTCCTACTGCCGCACCGACCAGCGCGCCAGCGCCGCCGCCCAGCACGCCACCGCCCAGTGTCCCTTCCGTAGTCGTCGACATCCCCTGCGGGCCGCATCCGACGAGCGCAACCGTCACGACAATCGACAGCGCGGCCATCGCAATCATCGCCCCGCGAAAATTAGACTTACCTCGTTTGCTCATATCAATATTCCCCCTGCCTCGTCCCCGCGGCCTGCCTTCGCCGGTCCACGTTCATTTCGGTTTGGTTCATTCAGTTTGCTGTTGCTGCTTGAGCTGCTCGATCTGCTGGCGCTGCTGCTCGAGTTGCTGCTGCTGTTGCTGGAGCTGGTCCTGAGTCTGCGCCTGCGCGTTCTGGCTGTTCTGCATCGAGTTACCCACGACGTAGCCGGTGCCCAAGCCAAGCGCGCCGCCGATGGCCGCGCCGGCAGCCGGATGGCCAACCGCGGCACCGATTATTGCTCCGGTGCCGGCACCCAGCACGCCACCACCGAGCGTTCCTTCCTCGCGGGTCGATAACGGCTGGCCGCTGCACCCGGCAAGGGCAAAGGCCGC
>DASYNV010000222.1:0-6449 GCA_036008365.1 Steroidobacteraceae bacterium
GGAAGGCAAGTGCGAGGACCCGGCGCCTGATCAGTCGCGACTTCGCCGAGGATCAGCACCTTGAAATCATCGTCGCGCTCGATGTCAGCCGCGCCAGCGGGCTCGCCGCCGGCGGCAGCGATCGGCTGGCGTTGTACATCAACATTGCGGCGCGGCTGGCGCAGCGCGCCGCGCTACTCGACGATCGCGTCGGCGTGTTGCTGTATGCCGATGCGCCGCTGGCGGCGCTGCCTCCCGGACGCGGCGATGCCGCGGTGATGCGCGTGCGCGCAGTACTGGGACAGGCCAGCGTCCGCTTGACGGAATCGAACCCGGTGCTGGCGGCATTGCGCATCCGCGCACTGGCCCGCCAGCGAAGCATGGTGCTCATGCTGACCGATCTCGACGATGCGGCGATGGCCTCGGCGCTGCTGCGTGCGGTGCGCCTGCTGGCGCCGAAGCATCTGCCCTTCATCGCCGGCGTCTCGAGCGAGATCGCACAGGCCCTGTCGCGGCGCCCGGCGCAGGACGAGCTCGATGTCTACCAGGCGATTGCGGCGCAGCGCTACTGCGCCGGCCTGTCGCGCAACGTCAATGCGCTGCGCACGGCCGGCGCGGCCTGCGTGCTGGCGGCACCCGGCGCGCTCGATGCCGCGGTACTCGAGGCTTACCTAGACTTTCGCCGCCGGCGCCGTGTGTAAGCTGCCACGCAGAAACAGCAGCATCAGGATCCAGTAGCACAGCCCGATCACCGCGCGCGCGCCCAGCGGAAAGGCCGGGTCGGGCGAGATATAGCCTTCGATGAAACCGCAGATGATCAGCAGCAGCGCGCAGGCGATCAAGGCCGGCCCGATTCGGTTGGCGGCGCGGTGAAAGGACTCCCGCCGGGTGGGCGCGTCGGGTCGAATCAGCGATTCGCCGAGTTCGCTGCCGGCGGCCGCGGCGATGCACATCACCGAGAGTTCCACGGGACCGTGCGCCAGCACGAATTTGAGCAACTCGCCGTCGAGCCCGTGCTGATGTGTATAGGCAAACAGCGCTCCGAGCATGAGGCCGTTGATGGCGGTGATATAGATCGCGCCGAGCCCGAAGAAAATCCCGGCGCAGAAGGCGAACAGGCTGACGACGATGTTGTTCGACAGGATGTGCAACGAGATCATCGAGGACGGCGCGACATTCAGCAGCCCTTCGGTCCAGAGCTGGCCGTGCTCGACCTTGTCGATCATGCTGCTGCTCGCAACCAGGCCGATCAGTTCCGGGTACTGTGCGATCAACCAGAATCCCGCACCCGCGGACGACATGAACAGCAACGCGATCCAGAGAATGGCGGGCCGCAGCACGCGCATGGTCTCCGGAATTCTGATGAGAAGCAGCGTTCGCAGGCTCGACAGTGTCTGGCGCGACGAACGATCGATCGCGGTATGCGATGCCGCGTACAGCGACTCCAGAGCCGCGGTCGTGGTGCTCTGCGGCAGCAGGCGACGCGCTGTGGCCAGATCTCCGGCCAGCGCCCGGTACTGCTCGACGTAGCTCTGCGCCTGATCGACGCGCAGTCCGCGCGGCGGCAGCCGCTTGGTGCTTGACCATTCAGCCCAGACCCGCTCGCGGGACCGGATCCAGGCGCTGGTCGAACCGTTGGTTGGTGAGTTCAAGCGGCTGCCGGCAGTAGGTCACGCAGCCGCTGCCGCAGATCCGCATCCGAGACGGTGGCCAGCGCGTCGATCGACAACGCCGGATTGATCCGTGTGAACAGCGCTCGAGCCAGCGCCGTGCGCCGCTCGATCGACAATGATGGCCAGCGCTCCAGCAATTCACTGGCGAGTTCGATGACGCGCGGATCGAGCCCGCTCTTTGCGACCAGCGAGGGAATGCGCGCGAGTGCACGCGCCGACTCGGTATTGTCGATGACGAGTATCGTGCCCGCCGCCATGTCACCGATGCGAACGCGCTGAGCGGTGCTGAGGCAGGCGATCAACCCCACGAGATAGAGACCCGGCAGGGCATCGACCAAGCGGAATACATTGCGGGTCAGGATTGCGCCGGCGCTGGGTTGGCCGCCCCGCTGCGTCACGAGGCGCACGCCGGCCATGCGTTTGCCGGGCGTGCGACCGTGCATCAGCAGCTCGAGCGCCGGGTGGTAGAGCAGGTAGATCATCAATGCGGGCCAGCCGATGATCAGGCCTGAACTGCCCGCGAAGAATTTCGGATCGCCGCGCCCGAACACGCGAAGCAGCATCCAGCTGCCGGACAGCCACGCAAGGCTGAGCAACAGGCGGATGTGCCAATCGATGACGAACGCATAGCTGCGGCTGCCCGGTCCGGCGATCGGAAAGTTCAGCTCGATTCCGGTCAGCCCGGTGACGTTGAGTTGTTCGTTGCCGTCCACGTCCCGTCAGTGTCCCACACTTCACGCCGATCCCGGTGCCGCACCAGTCCCCGGCGGCTCGATCTGCTACCTTTGTCAGTCTGCATGTACCAGAAACCCAGCCAGCCAGCTCTGATCGGCGGCGTTGTCGATGATGCGGTCAAGCTGTATCGCGCTTCCTTTCGCCGCTGTGCACCGATCGCGCTGCTTGGAGCGCTGATCTCGGCGGCACTGGACGTGTTCGTGATCGCATTCGCGCACCACGAAGGGATGCCGTTGACCGGCCTGGAAGCGGCGCTGAAGGTCTATCAGCAGCCGCCGATCGTGGCCATGGGGCTGTTGCAGGTCGTGGTGCTGCTGGCGCTGCTTGGGGCGCTGCTGGTGATGCAGAACGCGGTCGCCAACGAGGACACCCGGCTCGGCGCCGGCCGGGCGATCGGCATTGGTTTCACGCGGCTCGGGCGCTTCGTCATCGCCACGCTCATATACGTGGCCCTGACGGTGCTGGGTTGTCTGCTGATCATTCCCGGGATCTACTTATCAAATGTGCTGTGTCTGTATCCCGTGGTCATGTACGTCGAGGACACCGGTGCACTGCAATCGCTCGAGCTCAGCCGTCGGCTGACGCTCGGATACTGGTGGCACACCGCTACCGTGCTCGGCGTGGCGGTGGCGTTCTGGCTGTTGATCGCGATGATGGTGGACTTCGCCGCGAGCCTGGTGATGCTGCTCGGAAATCCCGATACCGCAGGGATGCAGAGCGCGATCCAGCTGATCGGGGATGCCACCAACGTGTTTGTGCTGCCGATGTTACCGGCAGCGATGACCGCGCTCTACAACGATCTGCAGCTCCGGCACAGAGGCGAGCGGCGCGCCTGAAAATCACGCTATCCGATGATGGCTTTCAACCGCTGCGATCTGAGTGCTGCGCGACGCGTGCAGAGCACAGCGATACCGAGAGCGCCCGTTAGATGTCTCAAACAAACACGTGCCGCGAATGAAAGCCAAAAAAAACCCCGACATGCGGGGTTTCAGTCTCTTCCTTCTTCGACACAGGTCTGTCACGGATGGACATCAATTGTCAGACCTGAGCGTCCGGCCTTAGAAAGCCCATCCCGAAAGTGCGGGACGTGCGCGTTAGTTCGCGCCTGAGACCACTCGCGGCAGGCATCAAAAGGTGGCATGCCGCAGCCTGTGTCCATCCGGACAGCCCGAGTTTCTCAATCAGAACCGCTAAACTCTGGTTGTCCGATTTTTGCCGCAGCGTTTCGCGTTGCGACAACTGGAAGCAACTATATCGCCTCCTCAGGCGCAAAACTATAACGGATCAATGAATTGACACGAAGGCGTCGCCAAACTGCGACGCCCATCGCAATAACGGGCCAGTTAAGTGTTGTGTCGATCACACGACTTCGGGCGCTGGTGTGCTAGCGGAATATGTCCAATCGCCCGCCCGCGGCATTCGCCTAGAATCCGCCCATGCGGAAGACAATCGGCGTACTCCTCGGGGCCACGCTCTGTTGGGCGGCGCCGCTCGCGGCAGCGCCGCTGGGCGCCCCCACCATCAGCTCCAGCCCGCGTCAGGTCGCGACCATGAGCGACCGTACGCGCGGTACGGTCGCCAAACGCGAGCTCGACATCGCCGAGGCGTTGCTGCGCAAACGCCTCCAGGGGCTCGGTGAGGGCAACCAGATCGCCGTGCTGCGCGATCCGTTGCAGGTAACGCTGCGCATGCCCGCGAGTGTCCTGTTCGATGCCGACAGCACCCATCTCAAGCCGAATAGCCTCGAGGAATTGCCGCTGTCGGCGGCGGTGGAGCTGCTGCGCAAGCGCTACCGCCTCGTCGGGCAGATCAATGTCTATACCGACGGCATCGGTGGGCAGATCGCGAACCATGGGCTCACGGAGCAGCGGGCGCTGGCGCTGCTGGCCGCACTGCACACGACCCGGATCCGCCCGACGCGCGTGGCGGGGGCGGGGCTGGGGGCGGAAGCGGAAATAGGCCCCGATGAAACGCCCGAAGGGCGTGAGCTCAATCGCCGGGTGGAATTGGTGTTCGCGCTGCCCGGCGCGTCGACGCGCTAGCGACGTCGGTTGTCGATTTCAGGCCGGAGCGGGCAGCAGAGCCCGCAACCGGTTCATCGCGCCCGCCTCGATCTGGCGGATGCGCTCGGCCGAGACACCGTATTCGGCCGCGAGCTCGTGCAGCGTGGCCTTGTCGTCGTTCATCCAGCGTCGCTGCAGGATGGCGCGGCTGCGGTCGTCGAGCCGCTCCATGGCCGCCGACAGGTTCTGCGACGAGGAGGTGTTCCATTCCTCCGCTTCGACCTGTTCGGCCGGATCGGCATCGGCTGCCGGCAGGTAGGACGAGGGGCCGTAGCCTTCTTCCTCATCCGCATCAGGCGCGATGTCGAACGACAGATCGCGTGCCGACAGGCGGCGTTCCATTTCGGTGACCTCCGCAGGGGTAACACCGAGGTCCTTGGCGACCGCGCGCGTCTCATCCGCGCTGAGCCAGTTCAGGTTTGGCTTCATGCGCCGCAGGTTGAAGAACAGTTTGCGCTGCGCCTTGGTGGTTGCCACCTTGACCAGGCGCCAGTTACGCAGCACGTACTCGTGAATCTCGGCGCGGATCCAATGCACCGCAAAGGACACCAGCCGCACACCGACATTCGGGTCGAAGCGCTTGACGGCCTTCATGAGGCCGACATTGCCTTCCTGCACCAGGTCATTCACGGGCAGGCCATAGCCGGCGTACCCGCGCGCGATATGCACCACGAAGCGCAGGTGCGACAATACGAGCTCGCGGGCCGCATCGAGATCATTGTCCCGGCGGAAGCGCTCTGCGAGCCGCTTTTCGTGCTCGCGGTCGAGCACGGGAATTCGGCTTACCCGTTCGATGTAAGCATCGAAGCTGCCAATCGGGCCGGCCATTGCCAGCCCCGCGTGTTGGGCGATCAGCGCAGTCTGGGCGTTCATCACTCCGCGATCCTCCATCCATCAGGTACTCCCCATGAGTACCTAGGCAACGATTTTAGCACTCTTTTCGCCGGAGTGCTAACCCCCTTTGACCGACAAACTGTCCTACAGATCAATGACTTATGACAGATAGTGCGATGCTGCTCGGGTAGACACCGGGGTGGCGGATAGCTGCGTGGTTTTAAGGTAATCGGTTGGTATTGCAAACAATATATTCGATACGAAGGCTCTGCGGGTTACGGTCGCAGAGCGATCGAGCGCCCCATTGCAATCAGGTGCCTCCGGGAGCGGTGCGTGCGATCTCGCGCCCACTTGCGAGCGCGGCGCCGATCCAGCCGAGCGCCAGTCCTGCGAGCATGGACAGTCCGAACTCGCGCAGCGTGGGGCCCGCCAGTGTAAAACTCTGGCCGTAGGCAGCGGCAAGCCGCGCGACGCTCGGATTGAGCGCGATCCTCGCCGCGGCCACCAGTCCCCAGGCAAGCGCACCGGCGATCAGTCCATAGAGCATGCCGGTGTAGAGAAACGGCCGGCGCACGAAGGCACGGCTGCCGCCGACCAGCTGCGTGACGTCGATCTCGGCGGCGCGGCTCTTGATCTCGAGCCGGATGGTATTGCCGACCACCGCGATCACGCCGGCACCGAGCAGCGCCGCGGTAATCCAGAGCGCGCTCCGCATCAGATCGAGCAGCGCATCGAAGCGCAGCAGCCAGTCGCGATCGAGCTGCACCGAGTCCACTTCCGGCCACGCTTCGACCGCGGCCCGCAGCGCATCGAGCTGCTCGGGCGAGGTAGCGTCGGCCGCAGGGCGCACGGTCAGCACGTTCGGCAGCGGATTGTCGCTCAGCGCATCCAGCGCGGCGCCGAAGCCGGGTTGCGAGCGGAATTCCTCGAGCGCCTGTGCGGCCGTGACCAGCGTGACGTCGGCGACGCCCGTGCGCTCACGCAGGTTCTGCGCCAGTTGTCGGGCGGATTGCTCGGAGACTTGCGTCTTGAGGTAGACCGTCATGCCGAGCGCGCCGGAGAAGTCGCCGGTCGCAAGGCGCACGTTGCCCACGAGCGTGTTGAGCCCGAGCGGCAGCGCCAGCGCCAGCCCCATCACGCCGACCGCCAGCATCGTGGCGAGGCC
>DASYNV010000223.1:0-2910 GCA_036008365.1 Steroidobacteraceae bacterium
CGGCTTCGGCCAGCACCTGCGGCTCTGAACCGACCAGCTGCACCACGCGCGGCTCCGGCTCGCCGTCGTGATCCATGCGCCGTCGCGATTTGCTGCTGCTCCACAGGTGCTGATCGGCACTGAGCATTTCGGCGGGCGCGAGCCCCGCCCCGAAGCGGCGGCACAATTGGCGGAACGGCCGGTCGGTGACACCGGCCATGGGCGCCAGCACCGAGCGGGCCGTGAGCGCAAACTGACCGACGCGCAAGTTCACTTCGTACCCGCATCGCCGGCGCAGCGCAAACCGCCGCTGGCGCTGCGCAGACAGACATCGAGTTCAAAACTGGCGCTGGCCGCGCTGGGATCGCGCACCGACACCTCGCTGTCGACACGCTCGTCATGGCCCAGGAATGCGTGCGGCGGCGCGCCGCCGGGCCAGTACTGCTCGGGCGCGAGGTCGCTCGACGCGACGCGCTTGCCATAGCGATCGAGCAGCGTCAGCCGCAACAGCGGCAACGGTTGTGCCCGCGGCGCGTGATTGGCAAGGCTCAGCCGCACGCGGATCAGCTGGTTGTCGCTCGGATCGGCGGCCGCACCCTGCTGGCGCACATCGTAAGCGGCCAGATCCCAGTGCGGATCGAGCGGCATGCCGAGCGCCGCATAGGTGCGCGTCAGCGGAGCGTTCAAGGGCGGCGAGGCGGCGAGCGCATCGCGCCAGTGGTGAATCATCTGCAGCGCCAGCAGCAGCGCGAGCGCAACGCTGGCGGCGATCCACGGCCAGCGCTGCTGCGGCAGCAGGTGGCTGCCCGGCGGCGACGAACGCTCGAACTCGCTCGTCTCGAGCCCCTGGTCGGACTCGGCCGCAAGATGCTCGCCATCGCCATCGCCATCGCCATCGCCATCGCCATCGCCGTCGCCATCGGCCTGGGCGTCGCCGTCGGCGCCATCGTCGGCCTCGGTCGGAGGCGATACCAGCGGTTCCTGGGACCTCAGCTCCAGGCGATGAGTCAGCGCTGCGATCTCGCTGTTCACCGATTCTTCCGGAACGTATTCCTCGATCTGGGTGATCGCCTCACCTTCGAGCACGATGGTCTCGAAAGTACCGGTGCCTGCGGCGAAGTTGGATTCGGTCTCGATGGAACCGTCGCTGGATTGCTCGGTGGGCAGTTGCGTCTCGGGTCCGTCGACGGCTTCGACCTGCGATCGCGGTTCGCTGCTCGTGGCGGTTTCGGTGACCGCCTCGTCACGCAGCGCCGCCGCAATCTGCGACGAGGATGCGCGGTCGGCCGGCGTCGGTTCCGGTGAAGTGCGGTGCTCTTCCGACGGCTCTTCGCTCAAGGTCAGCAGCGCGTTGAAGACGTTGGCGCAGCGGCCGCAGCGTACGTAGCCCTGGCCCATGCGCAGGTCGTTGGCCGTGACCGCGAGCGTCAGCATGCACTTCGGGCAGACGGTAAACATGCAAACCTCAGTGCCGCTGGCCGCGGAGCGCCACCCAGCCGTCGCGCTGGGCGTAACGCTGCATATCAAACCATGCCGAATAGCGCGCTGCCACTTCCGGCTGTTGTGCAAGCAGGATTCCTGCCAGCAGCACCGAGCCGCGGGGGGCGACCAGCGCGGCCATTGCGGGCGCCAGCGACAGCAGCACCTCACTCAGGATATTGGCCACCAGCAGATCGCACGCGCGCGGCAGTTGCGCCGCGCTCTCGCACAGCTCGAGCCGATCCGCCACGCCGTTGTCGGCGGCGTTCTGGCGCGAGGCGAGCAGCGCCTGCGGATCGACGTCGAACGCATAGGCGCGGCGCGCGCCGAGCTTGAGCGCTGCGATCGCGAGCAGTCCGGAACCGCAGCCGTAGTCGATGAGCTCCAACCCGTCGAGCATCAGGCTTTCGAGCCACTCCAGGCACAGCGCGGTGGAAGGATGGGTGCCGGTGCCGAATGCCAGACCCGGATCGAGCCGCACGACCACGGCATCGGTCGCTTCCGGGGCTTCGGACCGCGGCGCCTGGTACTGGTGGCGTGGACACACCCACAGCCGGCGTCCGAACCGCAAGGCGTGGAAATCCCGCAGCCATTCGCGCTCCCAGGCGCGATCGGCCAAGGCGCGCGCCCGCAGCCGCGCCGGCTCGAGTCCCAGGGCACGCGCCACCGCCACGATCAGCTGCGCGCCGGCCTCGTCCGCGGTAAACAGCGCCTGCAGGCGTGTACGCGGCCAGAGGCGGATTTCGCCGGGCCGCGGCTCGAGCACCGCGCTCGGCGTTGCCGCATGGGTCGATTTGCCGCGCGCCGCCGTGACGTCGAGCGGCTCAGATTCATCGCTGAAAGTGACGCTGAGCGCACCGCAGTCAAAGCAGGCGGCTTCGGCGACTTCCGGGTCGATCCGGTCGAGTGTGAAGCTCAGCTCGAGGTAGGGCATGGCCTCATTTGAGGCCCAGGCGGCGCTCTAGATAGTGAATATCGAGACCACCGCCCTGGAAGGCCGCGTGCGCCAGGATCTCCTGATGCAGGGCGGTGTTGGTCTTGATGCCCTCGACCACGAGTTCGGCCAGGGCGTTGCGCATGCGGGCGATCGCGGTGTCGCGGGTGTCGCCGTGCGCGATCAGCTTGCCGATCATCGAGTCGTAGTGTGGCGGCACGCTGTAGCCCGAGTAGACATGACTGTCGACGCGGATGCCGGGACCGCCCGGCGGATGCCAGAGCCTGATCGGACCAGGCGACGGCATGAATGTGCGCGCATCCTCGGCGTTGATGCGGCACTCGATCGCATGTCCGCGGAATTGCACGTCGGCCTGTGAGTACGGCAGCTTCTCACCGGCAGCGATCGTCAGCTGCGCCTTGACCAGGTCGATGCCCGTGATCAGCTCGGTGACCGGATGTTCGACCTGAATACGCGTGTTCATCTCTATGAAATAGAACTCGCCGTCCTGATAGAGG